>JAUIEL010000009.1 GCA_030428825.1 bacterium | reverse complement strand
TGCCCTCGAGGCGCCGGGCGAGCTCTACGGTGAACAGGATGTTGGCGAGCTTGCTGTCGCCGTAGGCGCGCCAGCCGTTGTAGGACCTGCGCTCGTACATCAGGTCGTCGAGGTCGAGCCCGCGGCTCATCCGGTGCGCCTCGGAGGCCAGGTTGATCACCCGCGCGGGGGCGCTGCGCGCGAGCGCGTCGAGCAGCAGCGTGGTCAGCGAGAAGTGCCCGAGGTGGTTGATGCCGAAGGTCGACTCGAAGCCATCCTGGGTGGTCTGCCGCTCGCTGAGGATGAGGCCGGCGTTGTTGATCAGCAGGTCGAGTCGGTCATGTCGCTCGAGGAAGCTCGCGGCCGCGGCCCGCACGGAGTCGAGGGAGGCGAGGTCGAGGTCCGGCTCGCGGCCCGCGCCGACCGCGTCGTCGAGGTGCTCGTCCGACTGGTCGTCGGTCCGCCGTTCTCCGCTCCGGACGATCGGCGCGTGCGGCTCGTCGACGGCGGCGGGGCGGCGTCGTTCGCGCTCCTCCCGGCGCGGCGGGGGCCGGGGCGGGTCGAGGAGGCCTGGCTGGCGTGGACCGGGCCGTTCGGGCTCCTCCGTCGCGTCGTCCGCCGCGACCTCGACCTCGACGTGGTCGTCACGCCCGACCTCCGGCGGTCGCGCCGCGAGGCGCTGACGTTCCTCGACGTGCGCGAGCACCGCGCCGGGCTGAAGGCGGTCCGGTACCTCGGCGACGGATCGGAGTTCGAGGCGCTGCGCGAGTACCTCCCGGGGTTCGACCGGCGGCAGATCGACTGGAAGGCGTCGGCGCGTCACCGGAAGCTCCTCTGCCGCGAGCACCGGGCCGAGCGGAACCACCAGGTCGTCGTCGCCGTCGACACGGGACACCTGATGATCGAGCCGCTCGACGGGGCGCCGAAGGTCGACCGCGCGATCCACGCCGCCCTCTCGCTCGCCCTCGTCGCGGCGCGGACCGGCGACCGGGTCGGCTTCTACACGTTCGACGAGCGACCCGGCCGGTTCGTCGCGCCCGCGGCCGGGACGGCGCACGTCGTCGAGATCCAACGGCGCGCGGCCGAGGTCGAGTACTCGACGAGCGAGACGAACTTCAGCCTCGGCCTCCTCACGCTCTCCGCCCGGCTCCGCCGCCGCGCGATGATCGTCGTGACGACGGAGTTCGTCGACACGGTCACGGCCGAGCTGATGGTCGAGAGCATCGCGCACCTCGCGAAGCGCCACCTCGTCCTGTTCGTGACGTTCCGGGATCCGGCGCTCGAGGCGCTGAGGTCGGCCCGGCCGCGGTCGGTCGTCGACCTGCACCGCGCGGTCCTCGCCGAGGACCTCCTGCGGGAGCGACGGGTGGTGCGGCGTCGGCTGGCGCGCCTCGGCGTCCAGGTGCTCGAGGCGCCGTGGTCGGCGGTCGGCGCGGAGCTCCTGAACCGCTACCTCGAGATCAAGCGGCGGGAGCTGGTCTGATGGCGCCCCCGACGATCCGCAGCATCGCGTTCCGCCGCGGCCGCGAGAAGGGATGGAAGGAGCTCGAGCAGCTCGTCACGCGCGTCGAGAAGCGCGGACCGCGGGCCCTCTCCAGCCGCGAGCTGACCCGGCTGCCGCTCCTCTACCGGGCGTGCGTCTCGTCCCTCTCCGTGGCGCGGACGATCTCGCTCGATCGGAACCTGCTGGCGTACCTCGAGTCGCTCGCGTCGCGCGCGTACTGCTGCGTCTACGGCGCCCGGGCCGGGGTGCGGGGGGCGGTCCGGCGGTTCCTCGCGTCCGGCTTCCCGCGCGCGGTGCGGGGGCTCGCGCCCGAGGTGCTGGCGTCCGCGGGGACGTTGGCGCTCGGCGCGGCGGTGGCGTTCTTCATGGTGCGCGCCGACCCGGAGCTGTTCTACGCGTTCGTCGACGCCGACCTCGCCGGCGGGCGGGACCCGTCCGCGTCGACGGAGGCGCTGCGCGAGGGGCTGTACGGCGAGCGCGGCGTCGCCGACGGTCTCGTCGTCTTCGCGTCGTACCTCTTCACGCACAACGCCCGGGTCGGGATGCTGTCGTTCGGGCTCGGGTTCGCCGCCGGCGTGCCCGTGCTCGGCCTCCTCTTCCTGAACGGGCTGATGCTCGGCGCGTTCGCGGCGCTCTACCACTCGCGCGGCCTCGCCGTCGACCTGTGGGGCTGGATCCTCCCGCACGGCGTCCCCGAGCTGCTGGCGATCGTCCTCTGCGGCGCGGCCGGCCTCCGGGTGGGGCGCGCGCTCCTCTTCCCGGGGCGGCACTCCCGGCTGGAGAACCTCGGCCGCGCCGGGCGGGCCGGCGCCCGGGTCGTCGCGGGGGCGGTCGGCCTGCTCCTCGTCGCCGGCCTGATCGAGGGGTTCTTCCGGCAGCTCGTCACCGACGTGGCCGCGCGGTACGCGTTCGCGATCACCAACCTCGCGGTCCTGACGATCTACCTCCTCCGGTGCGGAAGGGAGGACGGCGATGAGCGCGCGGCCGGCTAGGGGCGTCGTCTTCCCCGAGCACGATCAGGCGGAGGCGCAGCGAGAGATCGTCGCGCCCGAGGGGGTGCCGCTGCGGTTCCGGGTGGCGAACGTCGGCGAGCGCGCGGGGGCGTTCCTCGTCGACCTCTGCGTGCTCGTCCTCCTGCTGCTCGCGTTCCAACTCTCGTTGCTGCTCGCCGGCGTGGTCCTCGGGTCGCAGGTCGTGTTCGCGGTGATGCTGCTGGTCGTCTTCCTCCTCACGAACTTCTACTTCGCCTGGTTCGAGGGACGGCGGCAGGGGGCGACGCCGGGGAAGAAGCTGGTCGGGCTCCGCGTGATCGACCGGCGCGGCGGACCGCTGACCGCCGAGGCGGTCCTGGCGCGCAACCTCTCCCGGAACGTCGAGCTGCTCGTCCCCTTGTCGGCGTTCCTCGCCCCCGAGGCGTTGCGCGGTGACCGCCCGGGCTGGCTGACGGCGGTCCTGCTCGTCTGGGTGGCGGTCCTGCTCCTCCTCCCGGCCTTCAACCGCGACCGCCTGCGGGTCGGCGACCTGATCGCGGGGACGCTCGTCGTCGCCGCCCCGAAGGCCCGCCTCCTCCCCGACGTCGCGGCGCGCGCCCCCGCCCGGGCCGCGGAGTCGCCGTACGTCTTCTCGCCGGCCCAGCTCGACGTCTACGGGATCTACGAGCTGCAGGTGCTGGAGCAGGTGCTCCGCGACGAGGGGACGATGCAGATCAGGAAGCTACGCGTCGTCGCTCGCAAGATCGCGACGAAGATCGACTGGCCGGACGACCCGGCGAAGCTCGACGTGCGACGGTTCCTCGACGCGTTCTACCGCGCGCTGAGGGCGCACCACGAGGGGAAGGTCGTGCTCGGCGAGCGTCAGGAGTTCAAGCGAGACGGATGAGGGGCGCCGCCCGCGCGGCGCCCCTCGTGATCCGCCCGGGGCGGGACGTTCGAATCAGGCGAACACGTCCGCGAGCTCCTGGACGTCCAGCCCCTCGCGTCCCGCGCGGAGGTCGTGGTAGACGACGGTCTGCAGGACCGCGCTGAACGAGCTGACCAGCGCGCCGAGCAGCGCGACCGCCACCGTGAACGCGATCCCGTCGGCGTCGAACACGAGCGCGAGGGCCACGCTCGGGATCATGACCAGCACCCCGACCAGGATCGTCAGCACGAAGATCGCGAGTCGGTTCCCCTTCGTGAGCTCCGCGCTGCGATTCAACGCGCCGAGGACGCCCGGCTTCTCGACGACCGCGGCCGGGATCGCGACGAACAGCATCAGGCCGATGATGATCCCCGGGATGATCAGGGCCGCGTATCCGGCGGCGGTGACGAGCGCCGCGACGACGGAGGTCCCGAGGACGTTCGGCAGCCGCGTCAGCATCACCTGGATCGACTCCCCGATCCCGCCCGGCCGTCCCGCGAGCTGCTGGAAGACGGCGTGGCAGATCGTCGCCGCCACGAGCATCGGGACGATCCAGTTCAGCATCGCGCCGGCGATGCCGACCACGAGGCCCGGATCGGGATCCGACGCGACGTACCGCTCCCACAGGTAGTTCGGGATGCTGATCACGAGCGCGAGGAGCGAGAACGGACCGATGTTCTTCCCCCAGACCGAGAACGTCCGGCTCAGCATCAGCCCGGTCTGCATGTTGTGTGCGACCCGGCGGCGCGCCCGGCGCGGCTTCGCTCCTTCGGCGCCGCCTTCCGACGAGGGGGCGGAGGAGGAGGAGGAATCGGTCGGTTCGGGGGTTCCGGGGTCGTGGTCGGTCTCGGCCATCGGGTCGTCTCCTTCTGCGGGTCGAGCGAAGAGGTGAGGGAGGGTGCTCGAACGGTGTCCCCAACGCTTCAGACGATACGGAATTCTCGAGAAGTTCGCGGATCGTCCCCGAACGACGCCCCTCAGACGGAGCGCGGGATCGGGCCGGGGCCGCCGCCGGGCCGCCGCGGTCGGGGGGCGCGGGCGGCGAGCTCGAGGAAGGCGGCGACGCGCCGGTGCGCCTCCTCGACGTCGCCGGCCGCGGACGCGTCCTCGATCCCCGCGTGGAGTTCGATCAGCTCGAGGTGGGTCGCGCGGTCGTCCGCGAACGTCCCCCAGAACAGGAGTTCCCACGGCAGCGATCGGACCTCGTCGACGTTGTCGCGGGTGACGGGTAGGGAAGCCACGAGGCGCCGGAACGCGAGGTCGATCTGCTCGTCGAACACGAGCGCCGGGAAGTCGCTGTCGTCGTGGGGCCGCTCGACGAACCGGTCGGCCGGGCCGCCGATCAGCGCCGCGACGCCGTCCTTGCTGGTCACCGCGCCGTCCGGGTGGAACAGGCCGGTCCAGGTGTTCCACTCGTTGAACCCTTTCATCAGCCCCCAGAACATGAACCCGACCCGGAACTCCCTCGCGACCCGGACCGCGTGGGGGAGGAGCGCCGGCGACGCGCAGGTCTCGGTCAGGACCACCGGCAACGGGGAGACGCGCGACGCCGTCTCCGCCAGCTCGCGGAGCTCCTTCGCGCTCCGGTAGCCGCCGTGGAACGACTGGAACGTCAGGGGGAAGCGGTCGAGGAAGCCGGGCCGCCCGATGATCCCCTGGACCGACTGGCCGACCGTCCGCTCGTGACGCGGCATCGCGGTCGTGATCCGTTCGAACACCGCGACCAGGAACGTGACGACGGCGGCGCGGCCGTCGTCCGACAGCGAAGGGACGGTGGTGACCCCGTCCGCCTCGTTCCACGGGTTCGAGAGCGGCTCGTTCGCCACGTCGAACATCACGAGGTACGGCGGGAACGCGGCGACCCGCTCGAGGACGGCGTCGAGGAACCGGAGGTACGCGCCGTGCCGCGTCGGGTCGGCCATCAGGAAGACGCCGGGCGTGCCGGACCAGCGTTCGACGGCGCCCTTGCCGTTCCAGCCGAAGGCGAAGTCGGTCAGCACGAGGAGGAGCACCACCCCGCGGGCGCACGCCGCGCCGAGGAGGTGGTCGAGGTCGGCGAGCGTCCGCTCCCCGCGGACGAGGAACGCCTCGTGGCTGAGCCAGACGCGGAGCGAGTTGAGGTGCGCCGACCGCGCGAGGTCGAGCTCGTTCTCGATCCGCTCCCGGTCGTATTCCAGCCAGAAGACGAGCGGGTTCGGGCCGACGGAGAACCAGTTCGCCCCCCGGAGGCGCGCGTGCGCGATCGACGGTCCGCCGCGCGCGGGGTCGTGGTCGACGGCGTCGAAGCGTTCGATCGGGCAGTCCATGGTCCGTCCCCCTCGGTGGCGGCGAACATGGTACCGACCCCCTCCGTCCTCGGCCGCGGTCCGGCGCCGGCCTCCGCGTCGATTCCGTCCCGGATTTCGGGACCAAGGAAGCGACGGCCGCGGCAGAGAAGGGAGACGACCGCCCGGCCGGGGAGCGAGCGCCCCCCGGCCCCCCGCACCGAACCCCGGAGACGCCTCATGCGCGCCACGCCCGTCCGATCGACCCTCGTCCTCGTCCTCGCCCTCGCTCCCGCCGCCCTCGGCGCGGGGGTCTCCGACAACTTCGACCGGCCGAACGGCACGAACATGGGCCCGGACTGGTTCGAGGGGTACGGCGACACCGGGATCGAGAACAACCAGGGGAAGGGGCTCTCCGGCGCGTTCACCAAGGGGTGGATGAGCCACACCTCGTTCACCGGGGCGTACGTCGACTCGGTCTCGACGGTCGACTTCCAGGCGACGGGGATCGCGCAGGCGATCGTGCTCCTCGCCGGGTTCGACTCGAACACCTGGGGCGGCGTGTCGGCGAAGCTCCAGGACAACGACGGGGACGGTCTCCTCGACCGACTCTTCTTCGAGCAGGCGTTCAACGCCGGGTCGTGGGGCGCCGGTTCGCCCGTGATCCACGACCTCGCCGTCCCGACCGCCTCCGGGTCGCTGACGCTGTCGTTCACGAACGGCGGGGACACCGCGGTCGTCGAGATCGGCAACGACGCCAGCGGGCAGACGGAGACGGCGAGCGCGAGCGGCATCCTCTCGTTCGCGTTCCCGATCACCGGGACGGAGTTCGGCGTCGGCCACGTGGGCCCGATCCTGTTCGACGACTGGTCGGTCGACATCGACCTCGCGAGCTACGGCGCCGGCTGCCCCGGCACCGGCGGCTTCGTGCCGGTCCTCTCGACGCCGTCGACGCCGGCCGCCGGCGGTCCGCTCACGATCGTGATCGAGGACGGGCTCGGCGGCGCGACCGCGCTCCTGCTGTTCGGCACCGCCAAGGCGAACCTCCCGATCGGCGGGGGCGGCTGCGCCCTCCTGATCGCCCCGGTCCTGCCGCCGCAGGTCTTCCTCCCGCTCGGCGGCGTCGGCCCCGGCAACGGCACGGTGACGCTCCCCGGCGTGCTGCCGGCGAGCACCAGCGGCTTCACGTTCACGATGCAGGCCTTCGTCGCCGACGTCGGGACGCCCGACGGCTTCGCGGCCGCGAACGGGTTGAGGTGACGGAAGGGCAGCCGAGACGCAGAAGCGCCCCCGCGCCGGCGAGCCGTCGCGGGGGCGTTCCCGTCTCCCTGGCGAGGGGGGTCACCAGGGGGGCGCGATGTACGTCTTGGTGTTGTCGTTCTCGTTCGACTCCGGGACCTGGTTGAGGGCGTCGACGTAGCCGTAGGTCACCAGCCCCGGGCTCTGCATGTAGACGCCCGTGTAGATGTCGACGCCGAGCCCCGAGTACGCCGCCATCGAGGGGATCTTGTAGTACTTGTACGTCGGCGTCGGGTACGTCATGACCTGAAGTCGGACGTAGCACGACCCGGCCGACCAAGGGCCGGTGTTCGTGAGGATCACCCGCGCGTAGTAGGGACTGACGCTCGACGGCCCGATCTGGGCGATCTTGAGGTTCGGTTTGTACCAGGCCCCCCAACCCGCCTCGGCCGTGCCTGGGAGCGCCGCCCCGAGGCCGAGCACCAGTCCGGTCGCGATCTTCGTGATGCGGTTCATGACAGTCCCTTCCGTCGTTCTTCGTGTTCTCTCGACTCGCGCCCCGACCGCCGGGGCCGACGTGGGAATCCGGGGTCCGCGGCCCGCGTTTCGGACGGGGCCCGGAAAACGGGAGATTCTCTCGGGGCGGCGCGGATCGGGGCGAGGCGAGGGCGGCCGGCCCGGCGCGCCCTCGCTCGCGCGACCGACGGAGGGGAGGCGATGAGCGGACGACGCCGGACCCGCCTCTCGAACCACGACCCGGTCGGTCACCGCACCGCCGCCTCCGGCGGGCTCGTCTTCCTCGCGCTGCCGTTCCTCGGCGCGGGCGCGTTCTTCGCCCTCGCGGGGTTCGGATTCACGTCGCTCCCGGGCGAAGCGAACGCGCCGTTGCCGGTGATCGGCTGCGTCGGGCTCGCCTTCTTCGTCGCCGGCGCGCACGTCCTCGCCAGCGGCGTGTCGGGCCTTCTCCATCGGCGACGGAAGCGGCGGATCGAGTCGATGTTCGCCGGCGAGACGTGGCTCGCCGACTTTCCGTGGGACCCGACGGGGATCGGCGACGGCGCGGTCTCCCGGTGCGTGCGAGGCTGGACGGGCGTCGCGTTCCTCGCCGTCTTCCTCGCCCCTTTCCACTGGTGGGCGTGGATGTCCGGCGGCGGGGGCCTCTTCGTGAAGGGGATCGTCGGTCTGTTCGAGCTGATCCTCGTCGCGGTCGTCGTCGGCGAACTCCGGCGCACGTTCGCGCTCCTGCGGCACGGCGTGACCCGGCTCCGGTTCGACGCGTTCCCGTTCCACCCGGGCGACGACCTTCGCGTCACCTTCACCCCGAACCGGTTCGACGAGCCGAGGGCGACGCTCCGGTACGTCGAGGAGTCCTGGGTGGAGACCGGGCGCGGGACGCGGCGGCGCCGGACGCAGGTCGCCGACGCGCTCTGGTCGGAGGAGCACGTCCTCGCGCCGCACCGCCTCGACGTCGCGTTGCCGATCCGTCTCCCGCTCCCGGCCGATCCGGAGCTCGTCAACCGGTTCTCGGAGTCGCCGGTCCGGTACTGGGAGCTCGTCCTCGAGGCCGACGTGCCGGGCCCCGACTTCCGCGCCCGCTTCCTCCTCCCGGTCTACCCGCCGCGCGGCGACTGACCCTCGCGTTCCTCGCGCGAGCGGCTCAAGCGCCGCCCGGTCGCGTCGAAGAACTGGACGGCCGAGAGCCGGGAAGCTCCGGGAACAGGGCGGGACATGCTGACTCTGGGGGTGAACATCGCGTCGCGGACGGCGCAACGCCATCTGGCCGCCGCGACGGCGCGGATCGGCCGCGTCCACGCGCAGCTCTCGTCGGGGCTCCGCATCGTCCGAGCCGCCGACGACGTCGCGCGGCTCCCGATCGCCGATCGGTTCGGGTCGAAGGCGCGGGGGATCACCCTGGAGGAGCGCGCCGCGGAGGACGAGCTCGGGCTGGCGCAGGCGTCGGAGGCCGGGCTCGGGTCGATCTCGGACCTGCTGGTCCGCCTGCGCGAGCTCGCGGTCTTCGCGCACGACGGCGCGAAAACGGCGTCCGATCGCGTCTCCGCCGACCTCGAGTTCCAGGAGCTGCTCGAGGAGGTCGATCGGATCGTCGAGTCGACCGAGGTGAACGGGGCGTCGGTCCTCGGCGGCGCGGGGGTGGCCGACCTCGGGCTCGAGGGCGCGTCGCTCGTCACCCTCGACGGGGCGGCGGCGGCGCTCCCGGCCCTCGACTCGGCGATCGACGACGTCGGATTCATGAGGGCGAAGCACGGCGCGAGGATCCGGGCGATCGAGTCGCGCCTCCGCGTCCTCGCGGTCCGGCGGGAGGCGGCGATCGCCTCGGAGTCGCGCATCCGCGACCTCGACTACGCGGCGGCCACCGCGGAGCTGGCGAAGGCGACGATCCAGCAGCAGGCGGCGCTGTCCGTCCTCGGCCAGGCGAACGCGCAGGCGGAGCTCGTGCTCCGCCTGCTGCCGTCGCTCTGACCGGTCGTCAGGGGACGATCCGAACCGTCCGCGCCGGGTCGAGCGCGATCCGGGTCCGGCGCACCTCCTCGTCGCCGCGGTACAGGACCAGCCACTCCGCCGCGTCCGTCGCGTCGGCCGTCACGGCCCCGTCGTCTCCCAGGGCGACGCGTCGGGAGATCGTGTCCCCGGGTACCCGGCGGAGCTTCAGCGCTCCGCCGCCGGCGTCGAGGAGCGCGAACGCGTCCGCCGCCGCGCCGCCGGGGACGAGCTCGACGCGGCACGGTCGGAAGAGGACGAGCCGCGGCGTCTCCAGAGCGGTCCAATCGTCCGGCGTCCACCGTCGCCGCTCCAGCCCGGGACCGGACGCGACGAGGTCCTGGCGCGCGGAGACGTCCGCGAGCGACCAGCGGCCCTCGGCGTCGGTCGTCGTCCGGGCGCGGCCGATCCCGACCGCCACGCCCTCGAGCGGTGCGCCGCGGCGGTCGACCACGACGCCGGCGACGCGCGGGATCGTGCGGGCCGCCGGGAGCCGGAGGACGACGTCGCTCGCTCCCGCGGCGATCGGCCCGCACGCGGCGCCGACGTCCTCGAGCGTCGCCGACAGGGAGTACTCCCGGTCGAGGAGCCCGCCGTGCGTGAACCGTCCTTCCGCGCCGGTGACGACCCGACCGAAGCGCCGGCCGCCGTGGAGCGATTCGATCGTGCGGCCGAGCCCCCCGGTTCGCCGCTGACCGAGCAGCTCGACGTCGACGCCGGCGAGGCCGTTCCCGTCCTCGTCGACCACGCGTCCGGTGAGGGAGCGGAACGCGGACGTCAGCGTGAGGTCGGCTCGGAATCGCTCCGCGGCGAGCGGGAAGCGCCCGCCGAGGAAGTCGGGGGCGGCGGCGTAGGCGACGTCCGGCTCGACCGCCCACAACGTCCCCGTCGCCGCGAACGGCGACTCCTCGACGATCAGCTCGTAGCGACCTCGGGCGTCGGTCCGGGTCTCCGCGTCGCCCAGGCGGACCACGGCCCCGGCGACGGCGCCGCCGCCCGCGTGCGACACCGTCCCTTCGATCGTGATCGTCGGCGCATCCTGCGTCCGACTCTCGAGGACCCAGGTCGGCGCGTCGACGCGGAGGACGAGCTCCTCGCGCCCCGCGTCGGGGAGCCGGATCGAATCCCCGCCGAACGGCAGCCGCAGGGCGCCGATCGCCGCGCTTCGATGACCGGCCACGTCCCTCAGCTCGAACCGCCCGTCGACGCCGCTCGTCGTCCGCCAGGTCCGTTCGCGCAGGAGGTGCCACTCGAGTCCCGGCGGGAGGTGGGGGAGGTCCCTCGCGGAGCAGCGCAGCGTCACCTCCGCTCCGACGACCGGCCGGTCGTCGCGGTCGAGGACCGTGCCCGCCACGCGGACCGACGGGACCACCACGAGCAGCGCCGCGTCCTCGGGCGGAGGCGGCTTCGCCTCTCCCACGATGCACCATCGCGGATCGACGACGCGCGCGCGGGCGGACGTCGTCCGCGCCTCGAGCACGAAGCTCCCGTCCGGCGCGGTCCGCGTCGACACGACCGGCGGTTCCCCGCCGAGGATCAGGGCGCGGGCGGCGACCGGATCGGTGAACTCCCGGGCGACGAACGCGTCGAGCGAGGCCAGGTCCGCCCGCAGCGCGTCCCGCCGCTCCTTCGGCAACGGCATCCAGAAGCTCCGTCCGACGAGCGTCGTCTCTCGCTCGTCCTGCCACCGGAGCGCGTCCGGATCGACCGCGCGCACGGTGACGCCGCCGAGCGGGCGGCCGCGCTCGTCGATCACTCGGCCGGCCAGGCGGTGGGGCGCGTCGTCGGCCGGCGTCGGCGTCGCGGACGGGACGGCGTCGCGCGACGGCGCCTCGTCCGCGCGGGGGATTCCGTCGTTCCTCGACGTCGCGCGTTCGCCGCGGTCCGTCGATTCGTCGAGCGGTTCCTCGGAGGAGGGGGCGAGCGCGGCGGGCGCCGCCGCGGAGGCCGACTCGCGGGGGGCGGGGTCGGTCGCGAACCAGGTCCCCGCGAGCAGCGCGCACGCGGCGGCCGCGGCGAGCCCCTTCGCGCCGACGGTCACGCCGCCCCCCTTCGCCGCGAGAGGGAGGAGCGCCGCGCACCAGGCCGAGCGGTCGCCGTGCTCGGTGTCGAGCCGGCCGCGGAGCCGCTCGAGGGCGCGCTGGAGCCTCGTCTTCACCGTCGCCGTCGGCGTTCCGCGGAGGGCCGCGATCCGCTTCGGCGTGAGTCCCTCGAAGTACCGGAGGAGGACGACGTCGCGGTACGGCTCGTCGAGCGCGAAGACGTGGTCGACGAGCTCCCGCTGCAGCGCCGCCCGACCGGCGACCTCCGCGGCGGACGGACCGGGCGGCGGGGGCGTCGTCGCGCGTTCGCGGCGGCGACGGCGCCCCTCGGCCCGGCCGGTCTGCCGCGCCACGTTCCGGACGACCGCGGCGAGCCATCCGCGCAGTCGTTCGGTCGTGGCGGGGGGCGCCTTCAGCGCGGCGACCCACGTCTCCTGGACCACGTCGTCGACCCGGTCCTCGTCGAAGACGAGCGACCGCGCGAGGGTCCGCACCCAGTCCGCGTGCTCGAGCAGGAGTTCGGGCGTGAGCGTGTCCCCGGCCATCGGTCACTCGCTCTCGGCGGCCCGGCGATACGCCTTGAACGGCTCGTTGTTGAAGTCTCCGCCGGTGAAGAGGAGGTCGTTCGCGCGCTCCTTCGCGGGGACGACGGTCAGGATGAACGACTCGCCGTCGCCGAACGCGTCGCCGTTCCGCTCGCGGAAGACGACGACGTTCTGGTTCCCTCCGAAGCCGACCAGGAGGAACGGGTGACGCTGCTTCTTCCCGCCGGTCGTCGTCGCGGCCAACGAGCCGGCGAGCGTGATCGGCTTCCCCCGCAGGAACTCGAGGTACCGCTCGGGGACGAGCTCGGCGACGGCGGCGTCCTCGGTGAACTCGAGGCGGGAGAACCGCGCGGTCGTCCCGAGCCGCCCGGCGAGCGCCTCGTCCGGCACCCAGGTCCCGGTCAGGCGGCTCGCGACGACGCACGCCTCGTCGGGCGTGACGCGGAACGGGCCGTCCGCGGCGGAGGGCGGGAGGGTCAGGAGGGCGGGGAGGGCCAGGAGGGAGAGGTGGAGGAGGCGTCGCATCGGTCCGTCCTTCATTCGGGGTTCGGGCTCGGCGGCGCCCCGTGACGCCGCGCTCGCGGGGGGAGTGCCGCCGGCGCCCGAGAGGACTCGGCCGATCTCGATTTTCCGGTCCGGCGCCGCCGGGGGGAAGGTCGCGCCCCGGAGCCGGCGCGCTCACTCCCGCGCCAGGGCGAACGTCCCCGACACCTTCATCGTGCTCGGCGGACCGATGTGAGCGCCGCTCGAGTGGAACCCGCCGTCGAGCCGGCCGAACCTCAGGTCGAACGGGAGGTCGATCGCTCGCCGGGCGACGTTCTCCGCGGCGATCAGGGGGCCGTCGAGCCTCCCGGTCACGATGTGGTCCGTCGCGATCTTCAGCTTCCGGCCGAACGCGCCGCGGTTCTCGTGGTAGGCGGCGTCGACGAGCGTGGCGTCGCCGACCGACCCCGTCACGGTCCCGTCGGCCCGGATATCGAGGCGGACGGGGATCGAGTCGGCCTCGCAGAAGGCGACGATCACGCGGGCGTCGCCCGCCCACGCCCCCACGAGCTCCGGGGGCGGGACGTCCGGCGCGGAACAGGCGGCGAGGCCGGCGAGGAGCGGGGCGAGGATCGGGGGGCGAACGAGCATCGGGCGTCTCCCTGGGGGCGGGGGGCGGAGGGCGGGGTCAGGGTCGTCGGGGAGGCATGCACCCGGCGTGCCGGGGGCGGCGGCGTCGCGGGGTCGGTCGCAAGTCGTGGCCGGTTCGGGACCGGCGCCGTTCGGTCCGGCCGCGTGGCGACGGCGGCGACAGGAGGGGGGGGACGCGGGGCGACCGGCCTCTGCGCACGCGCTGTCCGTCGCGAGAGGATTCCCCGCCGTCGGGGAGGATCGCGCGCCCGACCGGTCGGCGACGCCGGGATCGCCGCCGCCTCGGGCCGGCGCTATCGTCTCTCCGCCATGCGCATCGTGATGATGACCAACTCGTTCCGGCCGCACGTCAACGGCGTGGCGCGCTCGGTCGAGGCGTTCACGCGGGAGTTCCGTCGCGCGGGGCACGAGGTGCTCGTGATCGCGCCCGAGCACGCGGACGCCGGCGGCGAGTACGGCGTGCTCCGGGTCCCGGCGCTGCAGAGCTTCACCGGCAACGACTTCTCCGTGGCGCTCCCGGTCCCGTCCGGGCTGTACGACGGCCTCGAGAGGTTCGCGCCGGACGTCGTCCACTCCCACCACCCGTACCTCGTCGGCGACGCGGCGCTCCGGGTGTCGCGACGGCTCGGCGTCGGCCTCGTCTTCACGCACCACACGATGTACGAGCACTACGCGCAGTACGTCTCCGACGACGCGCCGTCGCTGCGTCGGTTCGTGAAGCGACTCTCGACCGGCTACGCGAACCTGACCGACCTCGTGATCGCGCCGAGCGACAGCGTGAAGGAGGTCCTGGCCGAGCGCGGGGTCGAGACGCGGATCGAGGTCGTGCCGACCGGCGTGCGGCTCGAGGACCTCGACGTCGGCAGCGGGGAGGGGCTGCGGCAGGTGCTCGGGATTCCGCCGGACGCGCCGGTCGTCGGACACCTCGGTCGGCTGGCGCCGGAGAAGAACCTCGACTTCCTCCTCGACGCCGTCGAGCGCGTGCTCGCGGAGATCCCCCGGGCGCAGTTCGTGCTGGCGGGCGCGGGGAGGATGGAGAAGGCGATCGGCGAGCGTCTGGCGGCGGCCGGCCTCGGGGCGCGGTTCCATCCGATGGGCGTCGTCTCCGGCAAGCTGCTCGCGAGCGTCTACAAGACGATGGACGTCTTCGCGTTCGCGTCGAAGAGCGAGACCCAGGGGATGGTGCTGATCGAGGCGATGGCGTGCCGCGCGCCGGTCGTCGCGCTCGACGCGCCGGGCGCCCGCGAGGTGGTCCGCGACGGCGAGAACGGCCGACTCGTCGGTCGCGAGTCGGTCGACGCGTTCGCGGCGGCGCTCCGGTCGGTGTTGGAGGCGGACGCGTCGCGCCGGGAGGCGCTGCGCGAGGGGGCGCGAAGGACGGCCGAGGAGCTGTCGCTGGCGCGGACCGCCCGGCGGATGGTCGAGCTCTACTCCGAGGTCGTCGCCCGCGGCGAGCCGGAGGACCCCGAGGAGAGCGCCTGGGCCGACGCGCTCGAGCGGTTCCGGACCGAGTGGCGGCTGATCCGGAACGCGGCGGAGGCGGCCGGCGCCGCGATGTTCGGTCCGGACGAGGGGGGCGAGGAGCCGGCGGGCTGAACGGGGTGTCCGGCCCGCCCCGCGGCGGGAGTCCGCCCGGCGGCTCAGGTCCGCCCCCGCGGCTGCCGATACGAGGGGCATGGACACCCGATCCCCCCCCGCCGCCACCGTCTCGACCCTCCCGACCGAGATCCTGGAGGCGTTGGAGCGCCGGATCGCCGACGGGAAGATCGAGTTCCCGAGCATGCCGGACGTGGCGAGCCAGGTGGTGTCGGCCACGTTCGACGAGGACTGCGACCTGTCCCGGATCGAGCGGATCGTCCAGCGCGACCCGCACCTGACCGCGCAGCTCCTGAAGATGGTGAACTCCGCGCTCTACGCCCCGGCGACCCCGGTGACGGCGTTGAAGCAGGCGCTCGCCATCGTCGGCATGACGCGCGTACGGGACATCGCGCTCCTCGTGTCATGCGAGAGCCGGGTCTTCCAGATCGAGGGGTTCGAGCTCGAGCTGGCGCAGCTGCTCGAGCACGCCAAGACGACCGCGGTCTACGCGCGCGAGGTGGCGCGCGCGGCGGGCGGCGTCGACCTCGACGAGTCGTTCTGCGCCGGACTCCTCCACGACGTCGGCCGCGCCATCCTCATCCAGACGATCGTCGACCTGCGCGTCATCGTCGGCGTGAAGCTGCGTCGGAAGATCGAGCTCGAGCCGCGGGCGGTCCTCGACGCGGCGCGCGCGCGGCACGAGGTGGTCGGCGCCGGACTGCTCGCGAGCTGGGAGCTGCCGGACCGGCTCGTCCAGGCGGTCCGGGGGCACCACGACCCGGCCTCGGCGGAAGAGGACTGCCGGCCGCTCGCCACCACCTTGCGGGTCGCCGACGATCTCGCGCACGCGTTCGTCGACGAGGGGACGGTCACCGCGGCGGCGGAGATCGGTCTCGACGACGGCCGCGTGACGGCGCTCGCCGAGAGGCGCGTCGAGATCGAGGGGATCGTCCGCGAGCTCTGACCCGACCGGCCGCGCGGCTCAGCGATCGAAGCCGTGCCGGACTCCCCGGACCACTCCGTACGCCGCGACGAGCGCGAAGAACGCGAGCGACGCGAACGCGATCCTCAGCGTGCCGGAGACGTGCTCCGACGGGACGATCCGGAACTCCGAGCGCTCCGGCGCCTCGGGGTCGACGAAGCAGACGTCCTCGCTCCCGTCGGCGCCGCCGTCCTCCAGGAGCGCCATGACCCGGTGACGTTCCCACGACGGATCGACCGCCCGCGGCACGCCGAACCCCTCGGCCTCGTGCGTGGTCCCGTCGACGACGTACCGGTACGTGACGACGGCGAGGTAGCGGCGCGTCGGGCTGCGGTGCGGCCCGTGCGACACGGCCGCCGCCGCGTGGACGATCTCGCACGGCGTCTCGATCCATCCCTCCACGTCGCGCGAGTATCGACGGCCGAGGAGGAGGACGACGACGACCGCCAGGAGCACGAGCGAGACGGCGCCGCCGAGTATCACGAAGTGGAGCGCCGTCCAGTCCCGTATGTCGCCGTGTCCCATCGTCGTGTCCATCCGGGCGCGGCGCCCGTCGTCTCTCGGATTCCGGGCTCGTTGCACACGGACGATTGATCGTGTTCCTGTCGGACGCACATTGACACGTTCGATGGATGCTGGTACCCCTGTTGTCTGGAGTCAGGAAAAGCTCCATCTGCTGCCGGGCGGTGTTCGCACCGAGGAAGGGAGTGAAGGCCGGCAGCCCAGGGAGAATCGTGTCAGGGATCACGTAGGGAAGGCCACCCCAAGTCTCCTTGCCTACGACACGCCGAGATCGCTCGGGCCGCCCACGGTCCGTGGCGATCCATGGAAGGAGTCCGCACCATGCGCACCCGGTCTGTCCTCTTCGTCTCGCTCGTCTCCGCGATGGGCGCGTTCAGCGCGTCCGCCGGGACCATTTCCGTTCCGACCGATCACGCGACCATCCAGGCGGCGATCGACGCCGCCACGCCCGGAGACGTCATCTGCGTCGACCCCGGGACGTACACCGAGACCCTGCTCGTCGATCCGGGCGGCGCCTACGGACCGGCGACGCCGGCGTCCGGCGCGACCGACATCCAGATCGTCGCCACCGGAGCCGGCGTGATCGTGACCTGGCCGGCCGCCGCGACCCGCGCCGGCGCGTTCAACCCGCTCATCACGACCGGTTCGGGGAAGCAGATCGACGCGATCCTGACGGTCCGCGGGACGTCGAGCGCGTTCCGGGTCGAGGGGATCGAGTTCGACGGCGCGGACGACATGAACCCGGGCCTGTCGACGAGCACGCACACGACGGCCGGGATCTTCGGCTGGGACGCCTCCGGAACGATCGACGACTGCTCGATCCACGGGGTGCAGATCAGCGCGTCGAGCGGCGCCCAGAGCGGCCTCGCCCTCCTCCTCGAGGCGCCGGGCGGCGGCGCCGCGCTGACCGTGAGCGACTGTGACTTCTTCGACAATCAGAAGGGCTTCATCGTCTGCGCGTCCGACGCGGTCTGCGACGTCCTCGACTGCGTCCTGACCGGTCGCGGCCCGACCACGAGCCTCGCGCAGAACGGCATCCAGTTCTCGTTCGGCGGCGGCGGGACGGTCTCGAACTGCATCCTCGACGGCTTCTGGTGGGCCGGCCCGTCGGCGTTCGTGTCGACCGGGATCCTCGCCTTCGACAGCGCCCCCGGACTCACGGTCGACGGCTGCGTGATGACCGACTGTCAGGTCGGCCTGTACGACACCGGGCAAACCGGCTCGCTGACGACCTCGCTGACGAACAACACCGTGTCGCAGGTCTCTCCGTACACCACCGGGATCTTCCCGCCGGCCGGCTGCATCTTCACCGACGGCGACCCGGGGAACGCGTTCGTGATCAGCGGCAACTCGTTCTTCGACCACGGCGACGTCGCCGTCGCCCTGTACACCGAGGGCGGCGCGATCACCGGGAACCTGTTCAACAGCAACGGCGCCGACTTCTCGAACATCAACGTCCAGGACGAGGGCGGCGGCCCCGCGGCCGGCGCCGGGAACTTCTGGGACTCGAACTGCTACAGCGACTACGCGACGAACGCGGGGTATCCCGGGTCGTACACGATCTACGGCGCGCTCGGCTCGGTCGACGCGAACCCGAACGTCGCCTGCCCCGGCTTCGGCGCGGGCGTGAACGTCGCGGTCGGTACGGCGCCGTGCGACGTCATCCTGGTCGACCTCGCCGGCGACCCGGAGGAGGACATCGCGACCGCGGACAGCGGCTCCGACACCGTGACCGTCCTCACGAACGACGGCGACGGCGGGTTCGGGACCTCGACGACCGTGTCGCTGTCGCCGGGCGACGCCCCGTCGGCGCTCGCCGCGGGCGACCTCGTCGCGGGCGGCGGGGCCGACCTCGCGGTCGCGGCGCAGGGCGCGGACGCGGTCGTGATCGTGTCGAACGCTCCGGCCGGGACGTTCTCGACCTCGGCCACGCTCTCGACGCTCCCGGCGACCGAGCCGGTCGGCGTCGCCGTCGGCGACCTCGACGGCGCGGCGCCGGACGACGTCGTCGCGGCGATGCAGGGGGATCTCCTCATCGCCGGCAACGGCTCGGTGGCGGTCAGCCTGAACGGCGGCGCGTTCGCGGCGCTCACGCCGCCGGTCGGCGGCTTCCTCCGTCCGCAGAGCGTGGCGCTGTGCGATCTCGACGGCGACGGCGACCTCGACGTGGTGGCGACGATGATGGGGACGGCGTTCGCGCCGACGGTGACCGACAACATCCTGCTGTACGAGAACACCGGCGGGACCTTCGGCGCGCCGATCGCGCTCTCGGTGGCGCAGAACCCGCGCGGCCTCTGCTGCCTCGACATCGACGACGACGGGGACGTGGACCTGGCGGTCACCGCCGAGTCGTTCCCGACGATCCTCCCCGGCTCGATCGAGCTCTTCATCAACGACACGCTCGCGCCCGGGACCTGGAGCCCCGGCGATTTCTCGGCCGGCGGCTCGTACGCCAGCGGGACGTCGCCGATCGACCTCGCGTGCGGCGACCTGACCGACGACTCGATCCCGGGCTTCTGCGCCCGCCTCGACATCGTCGCGGCGAACTTCGGCTCGGAGAACGTGTCGCGGTTCAACGGCTGGGTTCCGGAGACCGGGATGTTCTCCGCCAACGAGGCGGTCAACGCCAACCTCGTGCCGGTGGCGGTCGCCGTCGCCGAGCTCGACGGCGACAAGACGCCGGACGTCGTGGTCGTCAACAAGGCGTCGAACGACGTGACGGTGATGATCGACGTGACGCCGGCGCTGGCGAAGTCGTTCGGCGACGGCTGCCCCGGGACGACCGGCGTGCCGAAGATCGAGGCGGTCGGCCTGCCGACGTTCAGCAACCCCGCCTTCGGCGTGAAGGTCTCGAACGCCCGCGTCTTCGCGCCGACGCTGCTCGGGCTGTCGCTGACGCAGTTCACGACCGACCTCGGCAGCGGTTGCTCGCTCTACCTGCTCCCGCCGCTCGTCCTCATCGCGACCGTCACCGACGGCAACGGCGAGACGACCGTCAACCTGAGCATCCCCGACTCGAGCTCGTCGTTCGCCGGGTGCGACGCGTTCTTCCAGTACTTCATCTTCGACCCGAACGGCCCGTTCCAGAACCAGTTCGCGTTCAGCGACGCGCTCCGCATCAAGGTGTGGAACTGAGACCGATGAGCAACCCGAGAACCATCACCAGGATCACCACGGCCCTCGCGGCCGCGACGCTCTTCGCGGGCGCGGCCGGGGCGCAGACGACGGTCACCTCGTTCGCCCCGTCGAGCAACACCGACCCGAAGGTCTGGTTCGAGAGCGACGTCCGCGAGGACGGCGTGGCGCTGCTCGCGGACCTCACCGGGCTCGGCGGCGACCTCGAGTCGAACCAGCCGCTCCCGGTCGGGGCGGCGCTCCTGACGACGACGGCGAACCTCCCCGACAAGGCGGAGGTCGGCGTGATCGACGCGTACGGGAAGGTGTCGGACATCTTCTCGACGCTGTCGATCTCGTACGCGTACCACAAGGCGTCGAACCCGGGCCAGAACGCGTCCGCGGCGCCGTCGCTGAAGCTCGCCTTCCTCGAGACCGTCTGCGACGACGGCGCGAGCGCCGGCGACTGCTTCGGGACGCTCGTGTACGAGCCGACCTGGAACCAGCCGGGCTTCGAGGGGTCGAGCTCCGTCGTCCCGACGGACACCTGGACCACGGTCACCGTCGACGAGAACAACGGCCTCTTCTGGTGGACCGGCGGCTTCGGCCAGCCGAACACCGCCGGCGGTCCGCCGCTCCGCACGCTCGCGCAGTGGCGGACGGTCTTCTCGTCCGACTTCGAGGACGCCGAGCTGGTGCTCGTGAGCATCGGCGTCGGCACCTACAACAACGACCAGGTCGGGTACTTCGACGACGTGTCGATCACCCACGGCTTCGGCGGCGGGTTCTCCGAGTCGTACGACTTCGAGCCGCCCCCGCCGGAGTTCCTCGGCACCGACGTCGCGGTCGGCGCCGCGCCGTGCGACGTGATCGCGAAGGACCTGAGCGGGGACGACGTGGCGGACATCGCGACCGCCGACAGCGGCTCCGACTCGGTCACCGTCCTGACGAACGACGGCTCGGGCGGCTTCGGGACGTCGACGACGGTCCCGCTCGCGCCCGGCTCGTCCCCCTCGGCGCTCGCGGCCGGGGAGCTCGTCGCCGGCGGCGGCTGCGACCTCGCGGTGGCGCTGCAGGACGCCGACGCGGTGGCGATCGTCGACAACGCGCCCGCGGGGACGTTCACGGTCTCCGCGACGCTCTCGACCCTCCCGGCGACCGAGCCGGTCGGCGTGGCGGTCGGGGACATCGACGGCGTCGGGACCGACGACGTGGTGGCGGCGATGCAGGGCGACCTGCTGATCGCCGGCAACGGCGCGGTCGCGGTCTCGCTGAACGGCGGCGCGTTCGTCGCCCTCACGCCGCCGGTCGGCGGGTTCCTGCGGCCGCAGAGCGTCCTGCTGTGCGACCTCGACGGCGACGGGGACGGCGACGTGGTGGCGACGATGATGGGGACGGCGTTCGCGCCGACGGTGACCGACAACATCCTGCTGTACGAGAACGTCGGCGGCGCGTTCGGCGCGCCGATGACGCTCGGCGTGTCGCAGAACCCGAAGGGGCTCTGCTGCATCGACATCGACGGCGACGGCGACGAGGACCTGGCGGTGACGGCGGAGTCGTTCCCGACGATCCTCCCCGGTTCGGTCGAGGTGTTCGTCAACGACACGCTCGCGCCGGGGACCTGGAGTCCGTCCGACTTCTCGGCCGGCGGTTCGTTCAGCGGGGGGACGTCCCCGTCCGACCTGGCGTGCGGCGACCTGCGCGACGACTCGATCCCGGGGTTCTGCGCGATGGTCGACATCGCGGCCGTGAACTTCGGGTCGGAGAACGTCACGCGGTTCGACTCCTACGACTCCGGCGCCTTCGCGGCCCAGAGCACGGAGACCGCGGGGACGGTGCCGGTGGCGATCGCGATCGCGGAGTTCGACGGCGACAAGACGCCGGACATGGTCGTCGCCAACAAGGCGTCCGACGACGTGACCGTCCTCCTGGCGGTGACCCCGTCGCTGACCAAGCCGTTCGGCGTCGGCTGCGCCGGGTCGACCGGCGTGCCGCAGATCGAGGCGGTCGGGGTGCCGTTCTTCGACAACCCGGCGTTCGGCGTCCGGCTGACCGGCGCCCGGCCGTTCGCGCCGACGCTGCTCGGGCTCTCGCTGACGCAGGCGACGACCGACCTCGGCGCCGGCTGCTCGCTCTACCTCCTGCCGCCGCTGGTCCTGCTCGGGACGGTGACGGACGCGAGCGGAGCGACGACGGTCACGTTGCCGATCCCGAGCGCGGGGTCCTCGTTCGCCGGCTGCGACGCGTTCTTCCAGTACTTCGTGTTCGACCCGAACGGGTCGCTGGACGGCCAGTTCGCGTTCAGCGAGGCGCTCCGGATCAAGGTCGGCAACTGAAAGGACCGCGCGCGCCCCGCGGTCCGGGCCCGTGATCGTCGGAGGGATGACGATCGCGGGCCCCTCTTCTCCGTCGCCGGCTGGCGCCGGCGGCTCGACGGGAGTCGGTCATCATGCGCTCGCACCTCGGTCTCCTCCTCCTCCTGTTCGTGACGTCGGCGGTCGGGACGGCTCCGGCCGCGCGCGCCGGAGATCCGCTCTACCCGGCGCCGCAGTTCTCGACCGGCATCACGCCGGTCGCCGCCGCGGCGACGGACGTGAACGGGGACGGCGCCGTCGACCTCGTGGTGGCGAACCACGTCTCGGCGACGGTGACGGTCCTGTACGGGCTGGGCGGCGGCGAGTTCACCCTCCCGCTCGCGTTCTTCGCCGGCCTCGCGCCGGCGGGCGTGGCCGTGGGCCACTTCGACGGCGCGCCCGCGCCGGACGTCGTGGTGTCGATCTCGGGGTCTAACGGGGTCGGGCTGCTGCTCGGCGACGGCCTCGGTCTCGGTCCGGTCGCGTTCTTCCCGACCGGGCCGTCCCCGGAGGCGATCGCCGTCGGCGACGTCGACGGCGACCTCGTGGACGACGTCGTGGTCGCGCACCGCGGCGGCGCGTCGGTCGGCGTGCTCCGGGGGGACGGGGCGGGAGGGCTCTCGCCGATGCTCACCGTCCCGGTCGGCGCGACGCCGGACGACGTCCTTCTGGTCGACGTCGACCAGAGCGGTTCGCTCGACGTCCTGACCGCGAACGCGGGTTCGGACGACGTGACGATCCGCTTCGGGGACGGCGCGGGCGGGTTCCCGACCGCGTCGACCCTGGCCGTCCCGGGCCAGCCGACGGCGCTCGCGGCGGCGGACGTCGACGGGGACGCGCTGATCGATCTGGTGGTGGTCGGCGCGTCGTCGGTGGTGACGATCCTGAAGGGGGACGGCGGCGGCGGGTTCACTCCCCTGGCGACGGCCTCGTGCGGGGCGCTCCCGCTGGCGGTGATCCTCGGCGACGCGAACGGCGACGGCACGAAGGACGTCCTGACCGCGAACGGCGCCGACGCGTCGGTCACGGTCGTGGCGGGCGACGGGCTCGGCGTCTTCACGCCGGGGCCGACCCACGTCGCCGGGGGGTTCCCGTCGGACCTCCTCCTCGCGGACGTCTCCGGGGACGGTCGCGCGGACCTCGTCACGGTCAACCAGGTCTCGAACACCGTGACCGTCCTGTACGGCGAGGTCGGCGGCGGGTTCATCGCGCCGGAGCGACTCCCCGGGCCGACCCATCCGTCCGGGCTCGCCGTGGCCGACCTGAACGCCGACCTCCGGCCGGATCTCGTGGTGGCGGGCGCGGTGTCCGACTCGATCGTGGTGCGACTGAACCAGCCCGGGGGAGGGTTCGGCGCGCCCGCGACCTTCGCGGTCGGGCAGGGTCCGCGCGCGGTCGCGACCGGGGACCTCGACCTGGACGGACGGGTCGACGTGGTCGTGGCGAACGAGACGTCGGGGGACGTCTCGGTGCTGCTCGGGACGGGGGGCGGGGCGCTCGCCCCCGCGGTGGCGGTGCCGGTCGGCGCGGGGCCGGCCGACGTGGCGCTGGCGACCTTCGACGCCGACGCGATCCTCGACCTGATCGTGGCGCTGCGCGGCGCCGACGCGATCGGCGTCGCCGCGGGCGACGGCGCCGGGGGGTTCGGTCCGATCACGACGTTCCCGGTCGGGGTCGCGCCGACCGGGATGGCGGTGAAGGACGTCAGCGGCGACGGATTCGTCGACGTGGTCGTCTGCGACGTCGGCTCGAACGACGTCCGCGTCCTGTTCGGCGACGGCGCCGGCGGGCTCTCGTCGACCGCGATCCTGCCGGCCGGCTTCGCGCCGGTGGCGGTCGCGGCGGACCGCGCCGACGCGGACGCGCTCCTCGACCTCGTGGTGGTGAACCAGGCCGGGGCGAACGCGGTGATCTACAAGGGGGACGGCGTCGGGGGGTTCGTCCCGATCGCCGGGCTCGCGCCGTACGGGCTGCCGTCCGACGTCGCGCTCGGCGACCTCGACGGGAACGGGTCGCCGGACCTCGTCGTGTCGAACGAAGGGTCGAGCAACGTCGCGTTGTTCGGCGACGGCCTCCCCGGCTTCCCGGGGATCGGCCGGTTCGCCACCGGCTCGCTCCCGACCGCGCTGGCGCTCGCGGACGTCGACGGCGACGGGAAGACCGACCTGCTGACCGCGGACTCCGGCTCGGACACGGTCACCGTGCTCCGGAACCGGACCCCGTGCGGCGGATCGGTCACCGCGTACGGCGTCGGCTGCCCCGGGAGCGGCGGGTTCGTCCCGTCGATCGATCTGCAGGGCTGTCCGGCGCCGGGGGCGCTGGTGACGCTCGAGGTGAGCGGCGGGTTCGGCGGTTCGAGCGCGCTGGTGCTGTTCGGTCTGAACCAGGCGTCGATCCCGCGTGACAACGGCTGCTTCCTGCTCGTCTCCCCGATCCTGCCGCTCATGTTCACGCTGCCGCTGTCGCCGGGCGGGCCGGGCGCCGGGGCGGTGGCGATCACGGGGATGATCCCGGCGTCGTTCACCGGGGGCTCGAACCTCACCGCGCAGGCGTTCGTCGGCGACCCCGCGCCGCCGCAGGGGTTCTCGACCACGGCCGGGATCGACGTGGCGTTCGAGTAGTCGGGTCGGTCGGAGCGGCGCGTCCGCTCAGACGACGGCCTTCGGTCCGAGGAGGTCGCCGTACACCTCGCCGGCCCAGTGCATGGCGTCGAAGTAGACCTCCTGGACCCGTTCGGCGGAGAACCCGAGCGACCGCGCGGTCTCGTCGTCCGCCTGCTCGCACGCGACGGCCACCTGGAGCGTCCGACCCCACGGCCCGGCGTACGTGAGGATCGCCTGCTTGATGGTGTCGGCCAGCGGCATCGTGCCGAGGATCTGCTCCATCGGCTGGTCCGTGAGCGCGTCGAGGACCGACAGGAGCCCGACGCTGAAGTAGCGCCCGTCCCGCTCGTCCCCCGGTCGGTCGCCGAGCTTCTCGCAGACCCGCGCCCGGACGAGCGCGGTCATCAGGAGCGCCTGCGGCTTCTCCTCGAACCCCATCATCATCAGCAGGGTGACGCAGCGGCGCAGGTTCGACTGGCCGAGCATCACGAGCGCCTGCTGGATCGACTCGACCGGGTTCCGGAGCGCGAACGTCACCGAGTTGACCGTCTTCAGCAGCATGAACGTGAGCGACACGTCCTGCGCCACGATCTGCTCGATCTCGTCGATGTCGAAGTCGACGTCCTGCACCTTCGAGACGAGTTGGAGGAGGGCGAGTCGGTTGCTGGTGACCGCCTTCTGATGGACGACGTTCGGCTTGCAGTAGAAGAAGCCCTGGAACAGGTCGTACCCGGCGTCCCGGCAGAACTCGAACTCCTCGTGCGTCTCGAGCTTCTCGGCGAGGATCGTCTTGCCGCGCCGCTTCAGGTCGTCCGCGTGGCGCCTGAGTCCGTCGTCGTCGAGCGCGGGGACCTCGACCTTGATCAGCTCCGCGAGGTCGATGAGCGGCTCGAGGCGCTCGTGGTGGACGAAGTCGTCGAGCGCGATCGGGTAGCCGAGCTCCTTCGCCTCCCGGACGGCCAGGAGCAGGTCCTCCTCGGGCTCGACGTCCTCCAGCACCTCGAGCACGACCTTCTCCGGCGGGAGGACCCGGTAGTGGCCCTGCAGGAGGAACTCGCGCGTCATGTTCACGAACGCGCGCTTCTCCCCGACGATCTGGTCGAGCCCGATCTGCATGATCGAGTTGATGGCGACGGTGGCCGTGGCGACGTTGCCGTCGAACCCGGGGGAGCCCGGAGGGGCCGTGTCGGACCGGTAGAGGAGCTCGTAGCCGTGGATGCCGAGGCGTCGATCGCAGATCGGCTGTCGGCCGACGAGGATGTCCGACATCGCGCGGGCGCTCCGGAAGGGGACGGTGGGTCGGTGGAGGCGGGAGAGACGTTCCCCCCGCCCGTCTCTTCGGCCGTCGCGGCGCCTGGCATGAGCCTTCCCTGCCGACATCGAAACGCCGCCGGTGCGGGCCGGGGATGGGGGAATTCTCCCCGCTCGTTTCCGACGGGGAACACCGGTGAACGACCCTGCCGACCCGCGTGCGATCTCGCTCAAGCTCTCGTTCGCGCCCCCCCGATGGGTGAGGGCACACCGCCACTTCGGGAGTCTCGCATGCCCCCCCTCGGAGACGTCCGCTCGACGATCCTCGCCGCCCTGATCCTGGGACTCCCCGCCCCCGCCGATGCGGGGAAGGTGACGTCGAAGGACATCAAGAAGGGGG
>JAUIEL010000639.1 GCA_030428825.1 bacterium | reverse complement strand
CCCGGAGGAACGACGCGTTCATCACCGTGTCGCGGGCAGGGTCGTCTCGGTCGAGCTCCGCATAGGTCAGCCCGCCGCCTGCTTCGAGCGCATGCTCCTTGATGACGGTGGCCTGCGAGTAGGCGGTGAACGGACCGTCGACCGGGTCCCCGCCGAAGTTCTCGGCGTCCTCGGACACCGTGATGTTCTCGTCGGCCAGCTCGCGCTGGATCAAGAAGTAGGTGGTGACACCGACCACCACCATGATCGCTCCGGCGACCATCGTGATGATCGCGACGATCTTGGGCAACTTGTTCATGACGTCGACTCCCGTGGTTGTGACGAAGGCGTTCAGGCCAAGTTAGTCATCCTGACCAGGGCCGATGGTCGATGCCCGCATTCTGTCGCCAACTGTCAACCCGCCGGCCGCACGCCGTTCAACCGGCGGGGCCGTCGCGGGCGCAGGCCGCCGAGGCGCAGCGGTGGCGAATCGCCGCACGCCGCGCGACAATGGCGTCCGACGGATCACGGGGAGGTCGGTCATGGCAACGATCCCGGCACCGGTGCAGGCGCTGCTCGGCAGCGATGCGGTCGCCCACGTGTGGACGCGCAACGCCGACGACTCGCCGCAGGTCTCGGTCGTCTGGGTGCTCGCCGAGGACGACGACAGCGGCCCGGGGATCAACGCGCGGCTCGTCCACGAGCTCGAGGCCGGCCGCCGGTACGTCGTCGACGCGTGCGCGCTGAAGGGCGGGGACGGCGCGTTCGAGCTGACGCTGCGCGAAGGACCGCCGCCGCCGTGGACGCCGGACGCGCTCGACCGGATCGAGCGGGAGAACGCCGCGGCCCGGGTCGACGTGCTCGCGCAGCTCGCCCCGGGGAGCCGGTCGCACGCGCGCGCGCTCGCTCGACTCGGGCGGCGGCGGCTCGACGTCGGCGACGACGCCGGCGCCGGAGCGGCGCTCGAGCACGCCGTGTCGATCCGGCGCTCGCTCGGGGACGCGCCGTGGTCGTTCTCCGACGTCGTCGACGACCTGTCGTTCTCGATGTTCCGGCGGCAGGAGTACGCGGGCGCGCTCCAGACCAAGCGGGAGGTCGTCGCCGCCGCGATCGAGCGGGCGGGCGGGGACGACCTCTCCGCCGCGGACCAGCTCGAGCAGCTCGGCCTGCTCCTCACGAACCTCGGCGCCTACCCGGAGGCGGAGCGGGCGTACGAGCGCGCGCTCGCGGTCCGGTCGTTCCACGCCCCCCACGCCCCAGAGACCGGCGGCCTGCTGCACCAGCTCGGGAGCGTCCGGTCGGCCCTCGGGAAGACCGCGGCGGCGCGCCGCTCCCTGACGGCGGCGTGCGACCTCCTGCGCCGCGCGGACGACGCGGTGTCCGCGTCCGACCTGGTCCAGTCCCTGATCCTGCTCGGCGGCCTCGAGAGCGACGCCGGCCGGCTGGACGAGGCGCGCGCGCTGCACGAGCGGGCGTTCGAGACGTGCGCGGCCGCCGGACTCGACGACTGGACCGTGGCGCGCGTCCACGACTCCATGGGGAACCTGCTGACGGCGCTCCAGGATCTCGAGGGCGCGCGCGACCACCTCGAACGCGCCCTCGAGATCCGCGAGCGGATCGACGGTCCGAACGGGAGCCAGGTCGCGACCACGCTGTCGGCCCTCGGGGTGCTCGCGGGGCACGAGGAGGACATGGAGGCCGCGCGGGCGGCGTTCGAGCGCGCGCTCGCGATCCGCGAGGAGCTGAACGGTCCCGAGCACCCGAGGACCGCGACCGCCCTCGGCAACCTCGCGACGACGCTGCCGCCCGGATCGGAGAAGATCGCGCTGCATCGCCGCGAGCTGGCGATCCGAGAGCGGACCGTCGGCACCCGTCACCGCTCGACGGCGACCGCGCTCTCGAACCTGGCGCTCGTCCTGAAGCGGACCGGGGCGCTCGAGGAGGCGCGGCGGACGTCCGAGCGGGCGGTCGAGATCATGCGGACGATCGCGGGGCCGGCCGACCCCGACACGTTCGAGATGGTCGACGTCCTGATGATCGTCCTCGCGGACCTCGGCCGGATCGAGGAGGCCTGGGCGCTCTCCGGACGCGACCTCGACGCGCAGCGCGACGCGCTCGAGCGGCAGCTCGGCGCGATGAGCGAGGCGGAGACGTTCGAGTACCTGACGCAACAGCGCGGCCAGCGCGACATCCGGTTCACGCTCGCCGAGCTCCTGCCGGACGCGGCGCGCGCCGAGGCGCGGGTCGCCGTGTACGAGGAGCTGCTCGATCGGAAGGGGCGGGTCGCGAGACTCCTGCTGCGGAGCCGCCGCCGCGCCGCCCGGGATCCGACCCCGGAGGTGAGCGCCCTCCTCGAGGAGCTTCGGGAGTGCCAGCGCCGGCTCTCCACGTTCGCGGCGCGCGTCGGCGAGGAGCCCGAGGGAGCGACGGGCGAGGCGATGGCCGAGCTGCTCGCGGAGCGGAACCGCCTCGAGGTCGCCCTCCACCGCGCGTCCCGCACCGAGGCGCCGGACCGGCCGTCGTTCGAGCGCCTCCGCGCCGCGCTCGCCCCGGACGCGGCGGTCGTCGACTTCTTCGTCCGCCGGCGCTACCGGCCGTCCGCCCTCCCGACCCCCGACGCGAGCGCGCTCTGGACGGCGCGGAGGCTCTACGCGTGGATCACGCGCCCCGGGCGGCCGTTGACGATCGTCGACCTCGGCCCGGTCGACGCGATCGAGGCGCGGGTCGAGGCGTTCCTCGCCCGGCTGCTCGGGCGGGCGACGGAGGCCGAGCTCCGCGGCCGCCCGGTGGCGCTCGGGCCGGTCGCGCCGTCGGACGCGCTGCGGCGGCGGCTGTGGGACCCGCTGGAGCGGCACCTCGACGGGGTCGAGACCGTGTTCCTGTCGCCTGACGGCTCGATCGGCACGCTCCCGTTCCCGGCGCTGACCGACGCGGAAGGGCGGTTCCTGATCGAGCGGTTCGCGTTCGTCCGGGCCCTCGGCGTCGCCGCGCTCGCCGACGCGCCGCCGCCGGACGGACGGGCGTTCGACGACCTCCTCGTCGTCGGCGGCGTGGAGTTCGGCGGGGACTGGCCGGCGCTCCCCGCCACGCTCGACGAGGCGCACGCCGTCGCGAACCTGCACGCCCGCGTCGCGCCGCCCGGCGCGCGGCGGACCGTGCTGACCGGAGTCGATCCGACCGAGGCCCGCCTGGCCGACGAGCTCGGCCGCCACGACGTGCTCCACCTCGCCACGCACGGGTTCTTCCGCGACGGCGAGGAGGGGACGTGGGCGCGCCGGGCGCCGGGGCTCCTCTCCGGCCTCGTCTGCGCGCGCGGCGACGGGAGCCCGACCGACGCCGGGGACGGCGACCTCACGGCGGAGGAGGTCGCGTGGCTCCACCTCGCCGGCGTCGAGCTGGTCGTCCTCTCCGCGTGCGAGACCGGCCTCGGCCGCGCCCGGTCGGGAGAGGGACTGATGGGTCTCTGCCGCGCCTTCCACGTCGCGGGCGCGAAGACCGTGGTCGGCTCGCTCTGGTCGGTCTCGGACGCCCCCACCGCGGCGCTCATGGTCCGCTTCCACGAGAACCTCCTGCTCCGCCGCCTCCCCCGCCACGCCGCGCTCCGGGAGGCGCAGCTCGACCTCCTCCGGCGGAACCGCGCCGAGCACGGCGACGCCCTCCCGCGGACCTGGGCCGGGTTCTTCCTGAGCGGCGAGTGGCGGTGAGCGGAGCGGCGGCCGGGCCCGCGTCGCGCGGTCTCCGTGCCGACGCGGCCGCGCGTCACGGCGCGATCTTCGAGAACGAGTTCGCGACGTAGACGTTGTCGCCGGCGCTCGTGTCGTCGGTCAGGTCGAAGCCCTGGCTCTTCTTCGCCACGTTCTTCTGGAACGTGTTGCCGACCCCCTCGACGTGGAAGCCGGACGCGCCCGCCTTGACCGTCGTGTTCTCGGCGACGATGCAGCCGGCGCAGCCGCTCCGGAGGCCGATCGCGTCGGCCGCCGTCTTCTTCACGGTGTTGCGGGTCGCCAGCAGGCCCGTCGCCTCGTCGAGGTCGAGG
>JAUIEL010000638.1 GCA_030428825.1 bacterium | reverse complement strand
GGCCGGGACGGGCTCCGAGCCGTCCGCCCTCTGAACGGAACTCGGACAATTCGTCCGCGAAAGCGAGACAGGCGGTTGGGGTCCGCGCACCGACTCACGATAATCCAACGTGGTTCCGGGACGGCAGTTCGGCCGAGTCGCCGCGTCCGAGTTCACGGAGTCCGACATGCGCCTCGAGGAGATGACGCTGGCCCGGCTCAGGCGAGCCGTGGAGCTGTACCTCGAGTTCGCGTACGCCGACGCCCCGCTCGCCGCGTCCCTCCCGATCCCCGAGTGGGGCGCGTACCCGCCCTCCGACCCGGTCTCCTCCCACCTCGACCTCTTCCTCGACGAGAGCAGCCCGAGCGGCGTCCGCTGCTTCGCTCTCCGCCTGGGGAACGCCCGGTACCGCTTCATGAAGCTCCGGCTGCTCGAGTACCTCTACCGGGACGAGTTCTTCTTCACCGTCGACACGCACGACCAGATGTTCGAGTCGGCCGGCGACCCCGAGCTGGCGCGTCTGATGGCGTACAACCGCGAGCGGAAGCAGGCGATCGAGGCGTCGTGGGAGGGAGCCGGACTCCCGACGACGGTGAACCTGAAGGGGCTGTGCGAGGGGACGCCGGTCGAGGTCGAGCCGAGGAAGGGGGTCCGGATCCTGCTCGTCGAGGACGACCCCTCGATCCAGGAGACCGTCGAACGCCTCCTCGAGGTGAAGGGGTACGACGTCGACGTGGCGTGCGACGGGCGCGAGGCGGTCGGGATGGCGGACCCGTCTCGTCACGCGCTCGTGCTGATGGACGTCGAGATGCCGCGGATGAGCGGGATCGACGCGATGAAGGCGCTGCGCGACGATCCCGAGCGGCGACGGCTCCCGGTCCTGCTGATGACGGCGGGGGCGGTGCCGCTCGCGCAGGCGGAGGCGGGGACCGGGTTTCTCGTGAAGCCGTTCCGCGCCGACGAGCTGTTCCGCTTCCTCGACCTGCAGCTCGAGCGGAACCCGTCCTCCTGACCGGGGCGCCGGGGGGCGCTCGCGTTGACAGCGGGCTCAACGACCGCTAGCTTCGAGGGTTCCGTTCAAGTCCGATGAAACGCTCGGCGAGGGGACGATCCACGGTCCCGGCGTCGCCGGCCTCGAAGGCGGCCCGCACCGATGGCAGAGACCCCGGAATTCCTCCAGAAGCTCGGCGACATGATCGACCGCGTCTCCCTCGGGACCGGTCAGGCGTTGAAGGGACTGTTCGGCAGCCGGAACACGCGCGTGGTCCGAGAACTCCAGCCGATCGTCTCCCGCATCGCCGAGCTCGAGCCGGCGATCGAGGCGCTCTCGCCGGACGACCTGAAGCGGAAGACCGTCGAGTTCCGCGAGAGGCTCGAGCAGGGGGCGCCGCTCGACGACCTCCTCCCCGAGGCGTTCGCGTGCGTCCGCGAGGCGGGGAAGCGCGCGCTCGGGATGCGGCACTTCGACGTCCAGATGATGGGCGGGATCGTCCTCCACCGCGGGATGATCGCGGAGATGTCGACCGGCGAGGGGAAGACGCTCGTCGCGACCGCGCCGGCGTACCTGAACGCCCTTGTGCAGCGAGGCGTCTACGTCATCACCGTCAACGACTACCTGGCGAAGCGCGACAGCGACTGGATGCGTCCGGTCTACGAGACGCTCGGCCTCTCCGTCGGCGCCATCCAGTCGTCGATGAACCCGTCGCTGCGTCACCCGCTCTACGCGGCGGACATCACCTACGGCACCAACAACGAGTTCGGGTTCGACTACCTGCGCGACAACATGAAGTCGCGCGCCTCGGACCAGGTGCAGAAGAACCTCTACTACGCCATCGTCGACGAGGTCGACTCGATCCTGATCGACGAGGCGCGCACGCCGCTGATCATCAGCGGGCTCCCCGACACCTCGACCGACAAGTACTACCGCGCCGACCAGATCGCGCGGCAGCTGAAGCCGGGCCCCGACTTCGAGGTGAAGGAGAAGGAGCACCAGTGCATCCTGACCGAGGAGGGGATCGAGCGGGCGCAGAAGCTCGCCGGCGTCGACTCGTTCTACACCGGCGCCAACATGGAGTGGCCGCACCACATCGAGACCGCGCTCCGCGCGCACCACCTGTACAAGCGCGACAAGGAGTACGTCGTCAAGGAGGACGACGACGGGCAGCCGGGGATCATCATCGTCGACGAGTTCACCGGCCGCCTCATGGCGGGGCGTCGCTGGTCGGACGGCCTGCATCAGGCGGTCGAGGCGAAGGAAGGGCTGCGCATCCGCGAGGAGCACCAGACCCTCGCGACGATCACCTTCCAGAACTACTTCCGGCTGTACGAGAAGCTCGCCGGGATGACCGGCACCGCGCTGACCGAGGCGGGCGAGTTCTCGAACATCTACAAGCTCGACGTCGCGCAGGTCCCGACCAACAAGCCGAAGGTCCGCGAGGACCACCAGGACCTGATCTATCTCACCGAGATGGAGAAGTACGCGGCGATCGCGCGCGACATCGTCGAGAAGACCGACGAGGGGCGCCCGATCCTCGTCGGCACGATCTCGATCCAGAAGTCCGAGCGGATCTCGCAGGTCCTCTCCGACCCGCAGCACATGGCGAAGTACCTCGCCAAGGTCTGCGAGACGGCGGCCGAGGAGCTCGACAAGGTCTGCAAGAAGCGGCCGGACTGGATGCCGGAGGAGCGCGAGAAGGAGATCCGCGACATGTTCGCCCGCCCGGCGTTCATGGACGCGGCGCGCGCCCGCGAGATCGCCGACGCGATCCACGCCGCGGCCGAGAAGGAGGACTTCGCCTGGCACATCGACCAGGTCGCCCGGTACGCGCACGTCTGCGAGCGGGTGAGGAACGGGGTGCAGCACAACGTCCTGAACGCGAAGTTCCACAAGAGCGAGGCCGAGATCGTGGCGCAGGCCGGCGCGCCGGGAGCGGTCACGATCGCGACGAACATGGCGGGCCGCGGCACCGACATCCAGCTCGGCGGCAACCCCGACGCGCTCGCCCGCGCGGAGGTCGGGAAGGACGCGGACGAGGAGACGTTCCGGGCCGCCCTCGAGAAGCACCGCGCGGCGTGCAACGACGCGAAGGAGCGGGTCCTCGCCGCCGGCGGTCTCCACATCATCGGCTCCGAGCGTCACGAGGCGCGGCGCATCGACAACCAGCTCCGCGGCCGCGCCGGCCGCCAGGGCGACCCGGGCTCGACGCGGTTCTTCCTCTCGCTCGAGGACGACCTGATGCGGATCTTCGCCCGCGACTGGGTCACCGGGATGCTGAAGCGCCTCGGCATGATCTTCGGGCAGGAGATCGAGTCGCCGATGGTGTCGCGCGGCATCGAGAAGGCGCAGAAGCGCGTCGAGCAGCGGAACTTCGAGATCCGCAAGTCCGTCCTCGAGTACGACGAGGTGATGGACAAGCAGCGGAAGACGATCTACACGCTGCGCCAGGAGATCCTCGAGGGGATCGAGCTGAAGGAGCGGATCCTCGACATGGCCGCCGCGGTCGTCGAGCGGCACATGGACACGTACCTCGGCGAGAACCAGAAGGACTGGGAGCTCGGCGAGTTCGCGACGCGCCTCCACCAGGCGTTCGGCGTCGAGTCGACCGCGGAGACGTTCGAGGGGAAGGACCGCGACGTCGTCCGGGACGAGGCGAACCGGATCGTCTCCGAGGCGTACGACGAGCGCGAGGAGAAGGTCGGCGCGGAGAAGATGCGCGAGATCGAGCGCTTCCTCCTCCTGAACGTCATCGACTCGAAGTGGAAGGACCACCTCCACGCGATGCAGCAGCTCCGCGAGTCGGTCGGCCTCCGCTCGTACGCGCAGGTCGACCCGAAGTCGGAGTACAAGCGCGAGGGGTTCGAGAACTACCAGCGGCTCATGGGCCAGGTCGAGGACGAGGTGACCGGCCTGATCTTCCGCATCCAGGTGCAGGAGGAGGACGAGAGCCGCCTCGACCAGCGCTGGGCCGCCGACGCCCCCCCGCGCGGCGCGGCCGGTCCGGCCCCGGGGGCGCCGCCCGCCGGACCGGGCGCGGCGGGC
>JAUIEL010000637.1 GCA_030428825.1 bacterium | reverse complement strand
AGTCGGACCTCTATCTGGCGGGGACGGTCACGCGCGTCGACGAGGACGAGGTCCGCGTCGACTACGGACTGGACCGCTTCTCCGTCCCGGTCGGCGCGCGGGAGCCGGAACCCGGCGCCCGCCCGAACTTGCGGCTGGTCGTCTTCGTCACGGCGAGCGGCCGCGGGACGATCGAGGATCTGCTCGTCGACGGCGTCTCGTTCGACGAGTGGAACGCGCGCCGGGGCCGGTGACGGCCGGAGCGGGCACGACAGGAGGACGAAGATGACCGAGACGACCCGCCCCGACCACGAGGGGTACCTGTTCGTCGGCACGCACGGCCACGTGCTCGCCCTGGAGAAGGAGACCGGGAAGACGGTCTGGGACCGCTCGCTCCCCGGGACCGGTTACTCGGTCGTGGCGATCGTGTTCGAGGACGGGCGTCTCCTCTGCGGCTCCGGGGGGAAGGTGTTCGCGCTCGATCCGGCGGACGGGTCGATCGTGTGGGAGAACCCGCTGCGCGGGATGGGGATGGGGCTGACGTTCCTCACCACCGTCCGGAGCAACGACACGGAGGCGCTGATGACGCTCCTCGCGGGCCAGCAGGACGAGGAGGCGGCGCAGGGGGCGGCCGCCAGCGGGGGGACCTGAGGTGCCGCGCCGCGTGATCGGGGTGATCGGCGCCGGCGAGTGCGACGCGGAGACGGCCGCCCGGGCCGAGGAGGTCGGGCGGCGTCTCGCCGAGGCGAACGTCGTGGTCGCGACCGGGGGGCTCGGGGGCGTGATGGAGGCGGCGTCGAAGGGGGCGAGGAGCGCGGGCGGGATCGTCCTCGGCGTCCTCCCGATGAGCCGCCCGCAGGTCGCGAACGCCTTCGTCGACGTCGCCGTCGCGACCGGCATGGGGGAGGCGAGGAACGCGATCCTCGTGCACACCTGCTCCGCGTTCGTCGCGATCGCCGGCGGCCACGGCACGCTCTCCGAGATCGCCCACGCGCTCCGCCAGGGGAAGCGCGTCGTCTCCCTCGGCTGCACGTGGCGGGACGTCGACCCGGCGATCGTCGAGGCGTCGTCGCCCGAAGAGGCGGTGGAGAAGGCGCTGGCGTGGTGAGGGAGGGGAGTCGGAGCGCCGTGGAGCCCCTCACCCCCCGAACCGGTCCCTGATCTTCTTCAGCCGTCGCGACAGCGACCAGCGCGGGCGGCCTGTGTCCTCGAGCCGGCGGCATCGCTCGGCGAGCTCGTCGCGATGGGCGGTGACGTTTCGGAGATGGTCCTCGACGTGCCGGCAGCGATCGCGCCACGCTTCGAGCTCGGTCGCCGCCGAGCCGTGGAACGGGCAGGCGGCGATCACCGCGAGCATCTCCTTCGTGACCCGGACGTCGTCGTCGGAGCGCGCGGCGCCGGCGTCGACCGCCTCGCGGTAGCTCGCGACCACGCCGTCGGCCGCGCGCTCCCAGGTGAACTCCGCCGCTCGCGCGCGCCCGCGCCGGACGAGGGCCGCGACCTCGTCGCCGCCCGCGAGGAACGTCCGCATCGCCGCGGCGAGCGCCTCGTCGTCCCCCGGTTCGAACAGGAGCGCACCGTCGCCGCAGACCTCGGGGATCGACATCGCCCGTGCCGCGCAGACCGGGACGCCGAGCCGCATCGCCTCGAGCGGGGGGAGCCCGAACCCCTCCTCGAGCGACGGGTAGAGGAGCCCCTTCGACCCCTGCAGGACCGCCTTCACGTCGTCGTCGTCGAGCCCCTCGATCCAGCGGACCCGGTCGGTCAGCGCGAGCCGCGAGAGCAGGGCGTCGGTCGACTCGTCGCCGTCCCTCGCCGCGTACACCTTCTGTCCCGCGCAGACGATCCGGGTGTCGCCGCCGAGCCGGGCCAACGCCCGGAGCGCGGTCGCGTGGTCCTTGTGCGGGTAGTCCTTGCCGACCAGCACGAACCAGTCGCCGTCGATCCCGAGACGCTCGAGGCGCGCGCGGACGTCGTCGGAGCCCAGCGGCGCCTCCAGGCGCGGGTCGACGGCGAGCGACGCCAGGTCGACGCGCGTCGGGTCGGCGCCGGTCTCCTCGACCGCCTCGCGCCCCGCCGACGCCGTGTACGACAGCACGCGGTCGGCGCCGGCGACGAGCGCGCGCACGAACCGGTCGTACCACGCGTGCTCTTCCTCGGTCCGGTGGTACTCCGGGTGGCGGTTCAGGATCGCGTCGGTGACCGAGACGACCGACGCCCGCGCCGCCCCGACCAGGAGGAGGTCGTGGGGGTCGCGGTCGGGGAAGAACGTGAAGTGGAGGACGTCCGGCGCGTCGTCGCCGACGAGGAGCGCGAGGATCTCCTCCGACGACCGGACCTCCTCCGGTTCGACGCGCGCCGGCACGTGCGCGGAGAGGTCGACGCCGGGGCGGACCAGCGCCCGCAGCCGCGTCACCTCGCGCCGTCCGGCGAGCTCGCGGAGGAGGTTCACCTGCACCCGTTCGAGGCCGGAGGTGGCGCGGTGCACGAGGCGGGCGTCGAACAGGACGTGCATGGACGGCGGGCGGCTCCTTCTCGGACGCGGCCGCGGGAGCGGCGGCGCGCGGGACGACTGTAGTCCGGCGCGGAGGGGCGGCGCAAGCCGCGGAGCGTTCGCCGATTGACGGCCCCTTCACCCCGCCCGAGGGAGCGCTTGATCGCGCCGACCTACCGTCGTACGCGTGAACGAGCGACGGGCGACCGGCAAGGGACCGTTCCGACTCCCTCGCGCCGAGGGCGGCGCGTTCGGGGGGATGGTGCGCGGCGTGGTCGAGCACCTCCTCGCGCTCGATCGCCTCGACGAGGCGTACCTCGGTCTCGAGCGCGGCCTCGATCCGTTCGACTTCGCCGCCGCCGCCCTGGAGGCGCTCGGCGTCGACGTCGCCGTGAGCGAGGACGACCTCGCGCGGATCCCGACCGAGGGGCCGGTCGTCGTCGTCGCGAACCACCCGTTCGGCGGGGTCGAGGGGATGGTCCTCGCGGCGCTCCTCGGTCGCGCGAGGCGGGACGTCCGATTGGTCGTCAACCGGATGCTCGGCCGGATCCCCGAGCTGCGCGAGCTCTTCTTCCTCGTCGACGTCTTCGGCGGCGAGCGCGCCGCGCGCGAGAACGTCGCCCCGCTGCGGCACGCGATGCGGTGGGCGAGGGACGGCGGGCTCCTGGCGTTCTTCCCGGCCGGCGAGGTGTCGCACCTCCACCTGCGGCGGCGGCAGGTCCAGGACCCGGCGTGGAACCCGAACGTCGCCCGCATCGCGCGCAAGGCCGGCGCCACGGTCGTCCCGGTCTACTTCGACGGACGGAACGGCGGCCTGTTCCAGATGGCCGGCCTCGTCCATCCGCGGCTCCGGACCGCGCTCCTGCCGCGCGAGCTCCTGAACAAGGAGCGGTGCCGCCTCGAGGTCCGGGTCGGGCGTCCGATCTCGCCCGCGCGGCTGAACCGGCTCGCGACGGACGACGAGCGGATCGCCTGTCTCCGGGCCCGGACCGAGCTCCTCCGCCACCGGGCGTCCCGCCCCGAGGATTCGTCGGAGCCGGCCGCGGCCGTGCCGATCGCCGCGCCGATGCCGGCCGCGTCGCTCGCGGCCGAGGTCGACGCGCTGCCGGCCGACCGGACCCTGGCGCGGCAGGGAGCGCTCCGGACCGTGCTGTTCCGGGCCGTCGAGGCGCCGGCGCTCCTGGCCGAGATCGCCCGGCTTCGCGAACGGACGTTCCGCGACGTCGGCGAGGGGACCGGACGCGCCAGCGACAGCGACCGCTTCGACCCGCACTACCTCCATCTCGCCGTCTTCGACGACGACGCCCGCCGGATCGCCGGCGCCTACCGGATGGGGCCGACCGACCGCATCCTCCGCGCGCAGGGACGGGACGGCCTCTACACGTCGACGCTCTTCAAGTTCCGGCGCGGCTTCTTCGACGACCGGCTCCTCGTCGAGCAGGTCGTCGACGACGGCGACGTCGAGCGTCATGCCGGGGTCGACGTCCGGCACCTCGGGCACGGCCTCGTCGAGTTCGGCCAGCGCCTCGCGCGCGTCGTCGGCGAGCGCC
>JAUIEL010000636.1 GCA_030428825.1 bacterium | reverse complement strand
GGACTTCGTCCTGCTGTCGTTCGCCAAGAAGCTGAAGGCGGAGATCCGCGAGATCGACATCCCGGCGCGGCTCGGCGGGGACGAGTTCGTCCTCCTCCTCCCGACCACCGAGCTCGACGAGGCGGTCCGGATCGCCGAGCGGATCCGGCGGATCGTCGCCGCCTACTCGTTCGAGCGCGAGGGGCGCTCGACGCAGGTCTCCCTCTCGATCGGAATCTCGACGTTCGACGGGACGGAGGACTCGACCCCGGAGGAGTTCCTCCGCCGGGCCGACCTCTCGCTGCTGGAGGCGAAGCGGCGCGGGAGGAACCGGACGGTCCTCTACCCGCAGATCGCGGGGAGCCTCGACCGCGCCTCCTCCCCCGGCCGAGAGCGCCGCGACCCGGGCGAGCGCGAGGCGGACGCCGCCGGCTGATCCCTCCGCGGCTCCGCGCGCCTTGCGGAGCGCGTCCCGGCTCTCGTACGCTCCTGCCATGAACGAGAGGCCCGAACCGCACTACCCGACCGTCCCGAGCCAGCCGAACCTCCCCCGGATCGAGGAGGAGGTCCTCGCCCGGTGGAAGGAGAACGGGATCTTCCAGCGCTCGGTCGACGAGCGTCCGGCCGGCGAGGACGGGTCGAACGAGTACGTCTTCTACGACGGCCCCCCGTTCGCGAACGGCCTCCCCCACTACGGACACCTGGTGACCGGGTACGTGAAGGACGTCGTCCCGCGGTACCGGACGATGCGGGGGCGCCGCGTCGAGCGGCGGTTCGGCTGGGACTGCCACGGCCTCCCCGCCGAGATGGAGTCCGAGAAGGAGCTCGGCATCCAGGGACGGCTGCAGATCCTCGATTACGGGATCGAGAAGTTCAACGCGAACTGCCGCCGCTCGGTCCAGAAGTACACGCGCGAGTGGGAGGCGATCGTCACCCGCCAGGCGCGGTGGGTCGACTTCGAGAACGACTACCGCACGATGGACCTGTCGTACATGGAGTCGGTCCTCTGGGCGTTCAAGACGCTCTGGGACAAGGGGCTCGTGTACGAGGGGACGCGCGTCCTCCCGTACTCGTGGGCGGCGGAGACGCCGGTCTCGAACTTCGAGACCCGCATGGACAACTCGTACCGCGAGCGCCAGGACCCGGCGATCACCGTCCGGTTCGCGCTCGAGCCGGACCCGGCGGACGGGGGCGAGCCGCTCGAGCTGCTGGTCTGGACGACCACCCCGTGGACCCTCCCGTCGAACCTCGCGCTCGCCGTCGGCGAGGAGATCGAGTACGCGGTCTTCCGCGAGGGCGGCCGGCGGTTCGCGATCGGCGCCGCGGTCGTCGCGAAGTACGAGAAACAGCTGAAGGACGCCGAGCCGGCCGGGACGATCCGCGGCGCCGCGCTCGTCGGCCGCCGGTACACGCCGCTCTTCCCGTTCTTCGCGGAGACCGAGGGGGCGTTCCGCGTCCTCGCCGGGGACTTCGTCAACACCGAGGAGGGGACCGGCGTCGTCCACATGGCGCCGGGGTTCGGCGAGGACGACCACCGGGTGTGCGTCGAGGAGGGGATCCCGGTCGTCTGCCCGGTCGACCACCGCGGCCGCTTCACGTCGGAGGTCCCGCCGTACGAGGGCGAGCTCGTCTTCGACGCGAACAAGCCGATCATCAAGGACCTGAAGGAGCGCGGCGTCCTCGTCAAGCACGAGACGTACCTCCACAACTACCCGCACTGCTGGCGGACCGACGAGCCGCTGATCTACAAGGCGCTCAGCTCGTGGTTCGTGAAGGTCTCCGCGTTCAACGACCGGATGGTCGAGCTGAACCGGACGATCAACTGGATCCCCGAGCACGTGCGCGACGGGTCGATGGGGAAGTGGCTGGAGGGGGCGCGCGACTGGTCGATCAGCCGCAACCGGTTCTGGGGGACCCCGATCCCGGTCTGGCGGAGCGACGACCCCGCGTACCCGCGCGTCGACGTCTACGGCAGCCTCGACGAGCTCGAGCGGGACTTCGGCGTCCGGCCGGACGACCTCCACCGCCCGGCGATCGACAAGCTGACCCGCCCGAACCCGGACGACCCGACGGGGAAGTCGACGATGCGGCGCGTCGAGGACGTCCTCGACTGCTGGTTCGAGTCCGGCTCGATGCCGTTCGCGCAGGTCCACTACCCGTTCGAGAACCGCGAGTGGTTCGAGGACCACTTCCCGGCCGACTTCATCGTCGAGTACATCGCGCAGACGCGCGGGTGGTTCTACACGCTGATGGTCCTGTCGACCGCGCTGTTCGACCGGCCGCCGTTCGAGAACTGCATCTGCCACGGCGTCGTCCTCGACGAGAACGGACAGAAGCTGTCGAAGCGGCTGAGGAACTACCCGAGCCCCGACGAGGTGTTCGAGAAGCACGGCGCCGACGCGCTCCGCTGGTACCTCGTCGCGTCGCCGATCCTGCGCGGGAACAACCTCTCGATCGACAGCGAGGGGAAGGTGTTCGGCGACGTGATCCGGCACGCGATCCTGCCGCTCTGGAACGCGTACTCCTTCTTCACGCTCTACGCGAACGCCGACCGCGTGGTCGCGAGGTTCCGGACCGACTCGACGCAGCTCCTCGACCGGTACGTCCTCGCCAAGACGCGCGAGCTGACCGAACGCCTCACCGAGCGGATGGACGCGTACGACATCCCCGCGGCGTGCGCCGAGCTGACGTCGTTCTTCGACGTGCTGAACAACTGGTACATCCGCCGGAGCCGCGAGCGGTTCTGGAAGGAGGAGCACGACGAGGCGAAGATCGACGCCTACGACACGCTCTTCACGGTCCTGACGACGGTCACCCGGGCCGCGGCGCCGTTCCTCCCGCTGATCGCCGACGAGATCCATCGCGGACTGACCGGCGAGCTCTCGGTCCACCTCGGCGACTGGCCCGACGCCGCCGTCTATCCGGCGGAGGAGGAGCTGGTCGCCGACATGGACCTCGCGCGCGAGGTCTGCTCGGCCGCCCTCGCGCTCCGGAAGGCGCACGACGTCCGCATCCGCCAGCCGCTCGCCACGCTCACGCTCGCCGGAGAGGACGGCCCGCGCCTCACCCCCCTGTTCGACCTCGTCCGCGACGAGGTGAACGTGAAGGAGGTGAGGCTCGCCGACCGGCTGGAGGAGCTCGGGACGTTCTCGTTGAAGGTGAACGCGGCCGTCGTCGGCCCGCGGCTCGGCGGGGACATGAAGAAGGTGATGGCCGCCGTCCGGCAGGGGAAGTGGACCGCGAACGACGACGGGACGGTCGACGTCGACGGGATCGCGCTCGCCGACGGGGAGTTCGAGATGCGCCTGCAGCCGAAGGAGGGGGTCACCTCCCAGCCGCTCCCCGGCAACCGGGCGATCGTCGCGCTCGACACGGCGCTGACCGACGAACTCCGGGCCGAAGGGACGGCCCGCGACGTCGTCCGCCTGGTGCAGCAGGCGCGGAAGGCCGCGAACCTCCACGTCTCCGACAAGATCCGCCTCAGCCTCGTGCTGGCCGACGACGTCGAGGCCGCGGTCGAGCGGTTCGCCGACTACGTGCGCGAACAGACGCTCGCCGAGGAGCTTCAGTTCGATTCGCCCGAGGCGGGCGATCACCAGGTGATCACCGAGGTCGACGGGAAGCCGGTGACGATCGGGGTGCGGAAGATCGCGTGACTCCCGTGCCCGTGCGCTTCGTTCGAGAGCTGCGCACACGACACCGCGCGCCGGGCGCCGGCCCCCGGTTCCCCGAGCCTCGGACGGCGAGGGCTCGTCGACGCCACGCGCGCGCGCACGCCCCTCCCGATTCCCCGGCTCAGCCCCCGAGCGTCAGCTCCACGCCGTTGCTCACGTCGAACCCGATCGGGCTCGCGCTCGCGAGGAGCGCCTGAACCGTCACCTCGACGCCGCAGTACGCCACGTCGTCCGGCACGGGCGCCGCCGCGGACCAGTTCCCCGCGCCGTCGGTCGAGATCGGAACGAGCGGCACGAGCGTCACCGGCAGGAGGTGGAGGACGCAACCGCCGCCGAGCGGGACCGGCGTCGCGGCGGGGAGGCCGGCGACGAGCAGGCCG
>JAUIEL010000635.1 GCA_030428825.1 bacterium | reverse complement strand
GTGGATCTCCTCGGACGCGGTCTGCCCGGCGTACGAGATCGTGAACCGGGTCTCGCCGCCCTGGAGCTTGCCGTTCTTGCCGTTGACGGCGGCGTCGATGCAGATGCGCACGGAGAGGTCGTCGCCGATCCGCTCGAGGATCGGGACCACGATGCTCCCGTCCGCGTTCTCGAGCGGGACCTCGAGCACGCCGAGCGCGTCGACGTCGAGGTCGAGCGACGTCTCGTACAGCCCGTAGACGTCCTTCTGTCCGTTCGGGCGCTCGACCTTCACGACGAGCTCGCCGGTGGCCGGGACGTCCTCGAACAGCGTCTGGACGCCCATCTGCTCGATCCCGGCGACGCACTCGTCGCTGCAGTCGCCGGCGCTCTGCGTGAAGTGCCACGGGTTCGAGAGGAGCGGCGCTCCGCCGGGGAAGGCGACCGCCTGGATGTACACCTCGTACCCGAGCACCGGCGCGAACCGGCAGAGGAACGGGATCGACAGGACGAGCTTCCCCTCGCCGTCGAGCGCGCCGAGGTCGGCCATCAGGAACGCGGGCGTGAAGCCGATCGCGAACTCGCCGTACCCCGGGACGAACGTCGGGCCGTCGTCGACGTCGATCAGGATCGTCACCGGCGCTCCCGGCGGGCCCTCGACGGTGAGCGTGACGGTCTGCGCGACCTCGTACGCGGGCTTGTCGGTGGAGACGGTCAGCTCCTCGGCGCGGACGTCCGGGAGGAGCGTGGCGCCGGCGAGCGCGGCGCAGAGGAGGGACGTGCGGATGCGGGCCGCACGGGGGGCGGACCGATCGGTCGGAGTGTTCATGGGTTTCCTGAAAGCTGGGGGGTCGGCACCCTTCGAGACCTCGGCCACGGATGGGTCGTGACCGGCGCGGAGTGTAACCCCGGCGCGACCGGTGGATGGGAAGAATCCCCCGGCGAGAAGCGGGTAGCATCCGCCCACGGACGGCCTCGACGAGGAGGGGCGAATGGGCGGCGGCATCGGGTTCTCGGTCGTAGTGGTCCTCGCGACGGCGTTCGCGGGCGACGACTCGTCGACCGACCTCGAGCGCGTCCTGTCCGATCGCGAGGTCCAGTGGGAGCTCCCGAGCGCGTCGCCGGCGGCCGGCGGCGGAGGCGCGGGGGGCGCGCCGCCGCGCGCCGGCACGGCGTGGGACGACGGGATGAGGACCGATCCGACCGTCCGGGACCGGCCGTCCCGCCGGCGGGGACTGCTGTCGATCCTCCTCGAGCATCGCGTCGGGCGGATCTTCCTCGTCGTGCTCGCCGTGGCCGGCGTCGTCACGATGGTCGTCCTGCTGATCCTGGCCTGGCTCGGCCGCGGAGGGGCGGACGTCGTCGTGTCGCGCCGCGGCGACGGCGCGGGCGCGGAGCTCCCGACCGAGGGGCCGGAGGCGCCGGCGTGGTCCGGGATCGAGGCCCTCGCCGCGGCGGGGAGGTACGAGGCGGCGGTCCACTTGCTCCTCCTCCGCGCGCTGCATGTGTTGCAGCACTCGGCGCGGCGCAGCTGGCCGCACGCCTACACGAGTCGGGAGATCCTGGCGCGCGGCCGCGTCGCCGACGGGGCGCGCGAGCCGCTCCGCCTCCTCGTGGAGACCGTCGAACGGAGCCGGTTCGGGGCCCGCCCGATCGGCGCCCCCGAGTACGAGGCGTGCCGCGCGCGCGCCCGCGAGCTCGAGTCCGAGGAAGGGCGGCCGAGGTGACGGACGAACCGTTCCGCCGCCGGACCGTCGTCCTGCTCGCCGTCGTGGCGTCGGCCTCGCTCCTCGTCACCGTGGCCGTCACGCTGTTCGTCGACGACGTCGAGCCGAAGCGGGACGCCGCGGCGACGACGGCGAGCCGGGCCGCGCTCGGACACTCGGTCCTGATCGACGTGCTGGAGGCGGCGGACGTCCCGGTCGTCGTGAGCACCGGAGCGACCGCGGATCGGGCGGGGGACGACTCGTTGGTGTTGATGCTCGAGCCGGACGTCGGCGCCGACGCGGACGTCGAGCGGCTGCGCGACGTGCTCCGCCATCGCGGGCCGTTGCTCGTGGCGTTGCCGAAGTGGCGGGGTCGGTTCGACGAGGAGCGGCCGCACTGGCTGGCCGACGTCGTGCCCCGGCCGCGGGAGGAGGCCGAGACCGTGCTCGCGGAGCTCTCCGTCGGCGGCGAGGTCGCCCGGCCGGCCGCGGCGGTGGGGAGCGTCCGGAGCGGGACGGACGAGCTCTCGCCCGTGCTGCCGTACCCGCAGACCGTCCGGGCCTCGCGCGCGACGGCCCGGTGGACCGCCGGAGATCAGGGCGCGTTGCTGCTCGAGCGCTCCCGCGCCGGCGGTTCGCTCTGGGTGCTGACCGACCCCGACCTGATCGCGAACCACGGGATCGACGAGGGAGAGAACGCCCGGATCGCGCTCGAGCTGATCGACCGCCTCCGCGGCGACGGGACGGTCTTCGTCGACGAGTCGGTCCACGGGTTCGTCCGGCGGGAGAGCGTCTGGACGGTGCTCCTCGAGTTCCCGCTGGTGACGCTCCTGATCCACGCCGTCCTGCTGGCGATCGCGATCGCGTGCGGCGCGGCGCGACGGTTCGGCGTCCCCGAGCCCCGGCCGGCGCCGTACGCCCCGGGGAAGGTCGTCCTGATCGACAACGGGGCGCGCCTCCTCGCGGCGGGCGACACGACCTGGCACGCCGCGGCGCGGACGTTCGACGGGGCGGTGACGCGCGCGAAGCGGGTCCTCCGCGCGCCGGACGGACTCGGCGAGGCGGAGACGCTCGAGTGGCTCGGCGAGGCCGGGCGGCGGCGGGGGGCGATTCGCGACCCCGTCCGATTGAAGGAGGAGCTGAAGCAGCTCCGGACCCGCGGCGAGCGGGCCCGCCCGGCGCTCGTCCGGTGGGCGGCCGAGGTGCACGACTGGCGAGAGGAGATCGAGCATGGACCTTGACGCGATCCGGGGGTTCGCCGAGCGGCTCCACGACCAGACCCGGCGGGTCCTCGTGGGGCACGAGGAGAGCCTCCAGCTCCTGTTGATCGCGCTCTGGACCGAGGGGCACGTGCTGCTCGAGGGTCCGCCGGGGACGGCGAAGACGCTGCTCGCGAACGTCTTCGCGCGCGGGCTCGGCCTCGAGTTCAAGCGGATCCAGTTCACGCCGGACCTGATGCCCGGCGACATCCTCGGCTCGAACCTGTTCGACTTCAAGACGGGCGAGTTCCGCCTCACGAAGGGGTCGATCTTCACCGAGGTCCTCCTCGCGGACGAGATCAACCGGACGCCGCCGAAGACGCAGGCGGCGCTGCTGGAGGCGATGCAGGAGCGCGTGGTCACGATCGACGGGACGCGTCACGAGCTCGGCTCGGGGTTCATGGTCGTCGCGACCCAGAACCCGATCGAGCACGAGGGGACGTACCCGCTCCCCGAGGCGCAGCTCGACCGTTTCCTGTTCAAGATCCGCGTCGGCTACCCGAGCGTGGAGGAGGAGCGCGAGATGGCGGCGCGGCACGGCACGCAGACGTCGATGCCGGACCTCGACTCGTTCGACCTCGTGCCCCTGATCGACCTCGCGGGGATCGAGGCGGGGCGGGCGAGCGTCCGCGCGGTCGGGATGGAGGAGCCGGTCCTCCATTACGTGGTCGACCTCGTGCGGGCGACGCGCGAGGACCCGGCGGTCCTCCTCGGCGCGTCGCCCCGGGCGGTGAACATGCTGTCGGCGGCGTCCCGCGCGCGGGCGGCGCTCGCCGGACGGGACTTCGTCGTGCCGGACGACGTGAAGGCGCTGGCGGTCCCGCTGCTGGCGCATCGCATGCTCGCGTCCCCGGCGGCGGAGATGGACGGGACCGGGACCGAGGCGATCGTCGAGCGCATCCTGTCGGAGGTCGCGGCGCCGCGATGAGGCCGACGGGACGGTTCCTGGTCGGGTTCTCGCTCGGGCTGCCGCTGGCGGCGCTCCCGGCGATCGTCGACGAGCGGCTCTGGAGCGTCTGGTGCGCCTTCGTCGTCGCGGCGGCGCTCCTCCTCGCGGTCGACGCCGTGCTCGCGCCGACGGCCCGGGCGGTC
>JAUIEL010000634.1 GCA_030428825.1 bacterium | reverse complement strand
CCGCTCGTCGGCGCGCCGCGCGCCCGTCACTCGCCGATCCGGACCTCGATCCCGTTCGTCATCGTCGCGCCCTGCGGCCCGCCCGGGTCGGCGAACGTCGCCTGCAGGTAGAGGACCGCGCCGGGGAACCCGTTCACGTCCTTCCCGACCAGGGTCAGCGAGCCGGACGCCGGCATGTGGAACGGGACGAGGACGAACGGCTTCGCGAGGTCGATCAGGAACGTCCCGCCGAGGAACGGCGTCTCGCCCGCGCCGGCCCCGATCCAGAGGTTCGAGAAGACGCCCGGGAGCGCGTCGTCGACGTGGACGAGGTGCCCGCCAGCGTCGCACGACTGGTTCGACGTCGAGAGCTTCGGGACGAGACCGCCGGTGCCGGCCAGCCCGGCGCCGAACGGGATCGAACGGAAGACGCAGCCCGCGATCTCGTCCGCGCCGAGGTCGACCGCGTCGTAGTGGACGCGCGCGTCCCCCTCGAAGTCGGTCGCCGCGAGCGGCGCGGCGTCGGTCCCGGCGTCGAAGCACGGCGAGTCGGGGAGGAGATGATAGTCGCCGTTCGTGGCGTCGACGAAGAGCGGGTCGACGGCGAGGTTCCCCGCGCCGGCGAAGCCGCCCTGGACGTCGCAGAACGTCACCGTCGCCGTCCCGGCGAACGTGCCGATCTGGGGCGACGAGGGGGCGGCGTTCCCCCAGACGATCGAGTTCGTCATCGTCGCCGACGACGTCCCGAACAGCGCGAGGCCGCCGGCGAGGTCCTGGGCCGAGTTGTTCGCGAGGGTGCAGTTCACGACGGTCGCGGTCGAGTTCGTGAGGAGGAGGCCGCCGGCGGAGGCGAACGCCCCGGCGAACTCGGCGCGGTTGTCGGCGATCAGGTTGTTCGAGAGGGTCGGCGTCGCGTTCTGGAACGCCGCGCCGCCGCCGTCCCCGATGACGCGGTTGTCCGAGATGACGTTCCGCTCGATCAGCGGCGCGTTGTTCCGGCTGGCCAGCCCGCCGCCGATCGCGCCGAGGATGCCGGCGACGTTCCCGGCGATCCGGTTGTCGCGCACGATCGGAGCGCCCCCCTCGAGGAGGAGCCCGCCGCCGTCGACGTTCGCGCCGTTGTCGAGGAACTCGTTCCCCTCGATCAGCGGCGACGAGGCCGCCTCGGCGTGGAGGCCGCCGCCGCCCGACGCCAGCGCGTTCGTCCGGATCAGGTTGTCGCGCACGACCGGCGAGCTCTGGTGGCAGTGGATGCCGGCGCCGGTCCCGGAGAGGCAGAAGTTCGTCTCGATCGTGTTCCCCTCGAGCGTCGCGTGGGATCCCGCCTCGAGGTGGACGCCGCCGCCGTCGTTCTGGGCGACGTTGTTCCGGATCACGTTGTCGCGCAGCAGGGGCGTGCCGCCGTGGACGAAGACGCCGCCGCCGGCGCCGCCCGGCGTGAAGAGGTTCCCCTTGGCGTCGTTGTTCTCGACGACACACTCCTCGATCGTCGGCGCGGCGTCCTTCACGTAGATCCCGCCGCCGAACGAGTCGGTCCCGACGGCGGTGCCGGCGCCGCCGGTCAGCGTGAAGCCGCGGAGGACCGAGTTCGGTCCCTCGAACGAGTCGAAGGTGCAGACGCTCCCCGCGCCCTGCGCGTCGATCGTCGTCTGGGCCGCGCCGAGCGCGCCGGCGACGGTGATCGCCTTCCCCTTGAAGTCGATCGTCTCGGGATACGACCCCGGCGCGACCGACACGAGGTCCCCCGGCGCGGCGGCGTCGATCGCCGATTGGATCGTCGGGAACGGGAACGGGACGGTCAGCGTCGACGCCGCGGCGCCGGCCGCGACCGGGGAGACGGCCAGCAGGGGGGCGAGGAACGCCTTCGCGAGGGCGCGGATCATGGGGACTCCTTCACTCTTCTTCGGTCCTCCCCGAATCCGGGAAGGAGGGCGGTCGTCTCCGGAGAAACGAGGCGTTCCGGCGGACCGAACGGGGGATCGTGCCCGCGCCGGACCGGGCCCCCTCCCCGCCGCGGCGGGCCGCCGCCGCCCATCGGGCCGGCGAGTCCGCTACACTCGTCGGGGTCGGGGGCCGCCGCGCCCAGCCCACGGGCCCCCGACTTCTCCACCCCGAGCCCTGCTTTCACGGGAGACTCCTCATGCATCGATCGATCGTCCGCTCCGTCCCGGCCGCGTGCGCCGGGGTCCTGTTCCTCGCCGGCGCCGCGCTCGGCCAGATCCGCCACCCCGGGTCCCCCGCGACCGAGATGTTCGAGCTGCCGTCCGGCGTCGACGCGGTCGTGCTCGAGCGGCCGGAGATCGAGAGGATGATCGCGGAGGACATGCGGAGCGACGTGGTCGGTCCGCTCCGGTACGGCGCCGTGATCCCGACCAGCCTCGGCCTCGACAACGCCGGCACCTGGACCGAGCTCGACGACTACGGCCTGCGGGTCTGGCGCCTGCGGATCGTCTCCCCCGGCGCGTACACCCTCGGCGTCGTGTTCGACCTGTTCCGGCTCCCCGAGGGGGCGAGCGTCTACCTCTATGACGCCGAGCGGACCGAGGTCCTCGGCGCGTACACGCACGAGAACAACGCCGACAGCCTGTCGCTCGGGATCGAGCCGGTGGTCGGCGACGACCTGATCGTCGAGCTCGTCACGCCGACGGTCACCGACGTGCCGCCGCTGCTGAACGTCGGCGAGGTGATCCACGACTATCGCAACGTCCGCGACCCGGTCTTCTACGGCGGCCGCGGCGACCAGGGGACGAGCTGCACGATCTACATCAACTGCCCGGAGGGCGCGAACTACCAGGACATCAAGCGCTCCGTCGTCCGGACGCTGTCGGGCGGCGCGCTCTGCTCCGGCGCGATCCTGAACAACACGAGCGGCGACGAGACGCCGTACCTGCTGACCGCGAACCACTGCGGCGGCATGACGAACGCGCAGTTCCGGTTCAACTACGAGTACAACGGCTGCGGCACGGGCGGCACGAACAGCGGGACGACCCTCTCCGGGGCGACGTTCCTCGCCAACCGGGCGTCGGGGAACCCGTGCAACTCGTCCAACAACGACTCGCAGCTCTACCGGCTGAACAACTCGATCCCGGCGAGCTTCAACGCCTTCTTCGCCGGCTGGAACCGGACCACCAACAACTCGGGGGGCGGTCCGGCGGTCACGATCGGGCACGGCAACGGCCAGCAGAAGAACATGGCGATCGACGGGAACGGCGCCTCGAGCTGCAACAACTGGTGGCAGGCGACCTGGTCGAGCGGCGTCATCGTCGGCGGCAACTCCGGCGGCCCGCTGTTCGACGGCAACAAGCGGGTGATCGGCCCGCTCTGCTGCGGCAGCGCGATCAGCTGCGCGTCGCAGACGATCTACTTCGGCAAGCTCGGCGTCTTCTGGAACAACACGAACATCGCCCAGTACCTCGACCCGATCGGGACGGGCGCCGCCGTGATCGACGGGAAGGACCAGGGCGGCACCATCTGCTCGCCGCTCCCGACGACGTTCGGGACCCCCGAGATCTCGTCGACCCTGCAGCTCACCGACATCGACTACACCGGCCTCCCGTCGGCGACGACGAACGACTTCGTCGTGACCGGGTCCGGCTTCCTCGGCAACTCGTTCGGCTGGATCCTGTTCAGCGACGGGCTCGGCAACAACGCCCAGCCGTTCGGCACGATCATCGTGAGCGGCCCGAACTTCATGCGCCTCCTCGCCGGGACCACCACCGCGGGCGGCGACATCTCGTTCCCCGTCCCCGTCACCGCGGGCATGGTCGGCACGACGCAGTACTACCAGTGGGCCGTGCGCGATCCGGGATGGGGCGGGAACCTCACCCTCTCCCAGGGCCTCCAGGTGACCTACTGCCCGTAGGACGTCCGACGGCCGGCGTCGCTCCGACGGACAGGGCTCGGCGACCCGCATCGAGGGCGCCGGGCCCCGCCCCGTCTCGGACCCGACCCGGCCGATACGATCGTCTCCCCATGGCCGCCTCCTCCTACGACGCCGTCGCCGACCTCTACGACGCGGTCGTGACGTTCGACGCCGACCTGCCGTTCCTGGTCGAGG
>JAUIEL010000633.1 GCA_030428825.1 bacterium | reverse complement strand
GTCCACGACGGCGACGGGGCGAGGCCCTCGCTCGAGCCGAGGAAGACCGAGACCCGCCCTTCGTCCGTCTGGAACACATCGCTCTCGAACTGCGGAGCGCCGACGATCACGTCGGTGAAGCCGTCGCCGTTCACGTCCCCCGCGATCGACACCGCCGCGCCGAACGAGGTGGACGCCTGCCCCCCGTCCACCGTCCAGTCCGCCGTGTCCCCGAGCCAGTCGGCGGAGCCGAGGTGGACGCGAACCTGTCCCTCGGAGGCCGCGGTGGCGGTGTGCCCGGGGAGACCGACGATCACGTCGGCGTACCCGTCTCCGTTCACGTCCCCGGCCGACGCGACCGAGAACCCGAGGAGCGCGCCGCCGTGCGGGCCCGCGGTGGACCACGGGAACGCCGAACTCAGGCCGCCGGTGAATCCTCGATACAGGAACGCTCGCCCCCGCGCGGGGACCACTGCGTCGGCCCGCGGAGCGCCGATGATCACGTCCGCGAAGCCGTCCCCGTTCACGTCGCCGGCCGCCGCCACCGACCCTCCGAACTCGGCGCCCGCCTGGTCGCGGTCCTTGGTCCAGATCGGCGCCGCGGAGAGCCCGGTCGCGGAGCCGGCGAAGACGGAGACGAGGCCCTCGTCGACCTCTCCCTGGTCGTAGAGTCGCGCGCCGACGATCACGTCGGAGAAGCCGTCCCCGTTCACGTCCCCCGCGGTCGAGACCGACTCGCCGAACTCCGCGCCGACCTGGTCGCTCTCCGCCGTCCACGCCGAGGCCGCGGAGAGTCCGCCGGCCGAGCCGAGGTAGACGTACGCCCTTCCCTCGTCGACCTCTCCCTGGTCGTAGAGCCGCGCGCCGACGACCACGTCCGAAAACCCGTCCCCGTCGACGTCCCCCGCCGTCGCGACCGACTCCCCGAACCGGGCGTTCACCTGATCGGGCTCCGCCGTCCACGCCGGCGACGCCATCGGGCCGGACGGGGATCCGAGGTAGACCGCGGCGCGCCCCTCGTTGTCCTGGCCGTTGTCGTGGGTCGGCGCCCCGACGATCACGTCCGAGAAGCCGTCGCCGTTCACGTCCCCGGCGGTCGAGACCGAGGTCCCGAACGCGGCGAACGACTGGTCGCTCTGGCCGAGCCAGACGGGCGCTGCGTTCGGACCGCTCGGCGAGCCGAGAAAGACGAAGGCGGCCCCCTCGTTCGTCTCGGGGAGGTCGTAGCCGGGCGCGCCGACGATCAGGTCGGAGAACCCGTCCCCGTCGACGTCCCCCGCCGTCGCGACCGATACCCCCAGCGTGGCGAGGAGCTGGTTGCTCTCCACCGCCCACTCCGGTGCCGTCGCGAGAGGGTCGACGACGATCGGATACCGCGCGCCGCGGTCGTCCACGACGAGGGAGAGACGCGCGTCGTCGAGTTCGAAGCGGGTGGCGAGCGGAACACCGTCCGCGTCCCACGCGATCAGCTTCGTGAGCCTCAGCACGGTCGCCCCGCGAACGACGGCGAGCTTCACACTCGCCCCTCGTTCGTCGGCCGTCGCGACCAGGTTCCCCGCCAGCTCGAGCACGAGTCGCACCGACTCGTCCTCCGCGCCCTGCGGACGGCGCGCGAGGGTGAACCCTTGCTCGAGTCCGGCCTCGTCGTTCGAGTACCACTCCGTCAGGTCTCCGCGCGCGTAGGTGACGCGGCGACCGGCGACCGAGACCCGTGCCGCTTCCGGCGCCTCGAGTCGCGTTCCCCGGCCGATCCCCACCAACGACGTTTCGCACCACCAGGCCTCGGCGCCGGGCCGGCGAGGAACCAGACGGAGCCCTCGCTCGGTGAACGTCGTCCGGAAGCCGTGCGCGCGGTTCGGGGCGATCCAGACGGACGGGCGGCCGCTCGAGGGCGTCACGTCGTACTCGCGCCGCCGGAGATCCTGCCGGACGACCGTCCACCAGTCCTCGGAGACGCCCGCCGGGAGCGTGACCTCGTCCGCCGCCGCTCCCCCCGTCCAGAGTCCCAAGAGCATCGCGAGCACGCTTCTCGACCCCATCACCCGACTCCTTTCCCCGGCCCGATTCGCAGGGCCGATCTCTCGAGGCTGCCGCCGAGCGTACCCCGAACTCGCTCTCCGCCGCCCACCGGGCACCGGCGCGACGACGGTTCCGCCGGGCCGCGCGCGCCACTCGCCCTCCTCCAGCGCAACCCCGCGCGGACCGGCCGCGTCCTCCCCGCGACGGGGGGCGCGTCCGTGCTCGACGGCGCGCCGCGTCGAGCGACGACTCCGGGACGACGAAGACCTCGCGCGTCACCGCGCCAGCGCCAGCGCGAGGAAGACGGTGATCCCGTTCGCGATCGTAGAGACGAGGAGCGCCCTCCCGGTCGCGAGCCCGGTGACCGCGCGATAGCCGATCGCCTCGGCGACCCAGACCAGGATCTCGCCGGGCGCGAAGCCGATCCAGCCCGCGCGGACGGCGACGGTCAGGATCGGGTGCGTGAAGGTGTTCAGGAGGAACGAGTCGAGGACGATCCGTCGCCGCCGGTCCCGCGGCGCGAGCGCCGCCGCCAGCGGCACCTCGATCGCCACGGTGAGGACGTACGCGAGGAGCCAGGTCACGCCGGTCTCGGCGCCGCGGCGACCAGCGCCGGCGCGGCGAGCAACACCGGCACCTCGACCCACGCGTGGACCGCCGCGAAGACGCCGTACAACTCGCGCGTCCCGGCGAACGACCGCGCGAACGCGAAGAGTCCGACCGCGCCGACGACCGCGAGCAACAGGACGAACCGCGACCGCCCCGGCCACGGGACGATCCCCCGCCGCGCCTCTGCCGGGACGAGCCGCGGGAGCACGCCGATCACGACCGCGTAGTGGAGGCACTGCAGGTAGACGGCGGCGGTGAAGAGGTCGACCGCGGCCGCGCCGCCGATCCACGACGGGACGAACGCGCCGAGATGGTCCGCCACTCCGCCGACGCCCGGCACCGCCAGCGCCGCGCCGTCCCATCCCCCCGCGGCGAGCGCCCGCCGCGGCCCGCCGGTCGCGATCAGCAGGGGAACCAGCCCGAACAGGACCGCGCACGCGGAGAGCACGCGCCGGCGCGCGTCCCCCGACGTCCGCTCGGCGAGAAAGGCGACCGGCGTCAGGTTGTGGAGGAACGCGAGGACCACCAGGGTCTCGAACGGCGCCGCCGCGCTCCCGAACAGGAGGAGCAGCACGACCAGTCCGGCGAGCCCGCCGACGCGCGCCCCGCGCGGCCCCGCGTCCCGCACGAGGCGGAGGACCGACAGCGCGAGGAGCCCGACCACCGCCAGCTCGGCGACGGCGCGCGGCGGTCCGGCGAGCGCGCCGGTCATCGCCAGCGCGCGGATCACGACGACCGCGCCGAGGAGCAGCGTCCACTCCCCCACCAGCCGCCGCGGCAGCCGCCCCGCGAACCGGAGGTCGACGTACCGGAGCTCGGCGAGGACGTGGACGAGCCCGAACGCGCCGAGGGTGAGCGCGTAGACCGGCAACGGGAACGCGATCGCCAGGAGCGCGAGCCCCGTCGCGCCGAGGGAGACGGCGAGCGGCGTCACGGGCCCGCGGCCGAGCGCCGGCGCACGACGACGGCCAGCGCGACCAGCGCGAACGCGGCGAGGAGCAGGAGGTTCCCGCTCGACCCGCCGACGAGGGAGAGGCCCGTCACCGGCGCCCCGTCCTCGTCGAGGTCCCGCTCTTCGGCGCGCCCGAGGTGGAGCGAGTTCCCCTCGATGCTCCGGACCTCCCACCGCTCGACGCGCGTCTGGACCGGGCTCGACTCCGTGACCGACGCGCGGCCGCCGATCTGGCGTTCGGCGACGGCGACGCCGGGCCTCTCCTTCCACGCCTCGAGGAGACGAGAGATCGACTCCTCCCCGCGCCCCTCGAAGGCGGCCGTGAAGTCGCCGGCGACGTCGCTTCGGACGGCGATCACCGTCGCGCCGTAGCGATGGTACGGCAGCCGCTCGCCGTCGCCGACGGCCCGGAAGGCCGGGGCCGAGGTCGGCCCGCGCGCGACGACAAAGAACCGCCACCCCTCCTTCGAGACGTCGTC
>JAUIEL010000632.1 GCA_030428825.1 bacterium | reverse complement strand
CTCCTGCCTCTCGCTCGACAACCTCATCGACCCGCACTCGATGTTCATCAAGCGGCGCGACAAGCCGGTCGAGCCGGTCCGCCCGCTCGCCGAGGAGCCGGTCAAGTTCGACGCGAAGTCGTACATGGACACCTTCGTCAACCCGAAGTCGGCGGTGGCGAAGGAGCGGCGGCGCATCAGCCAGGAGGTCGAGCAGGAGTCGCGCTTCCCGCCGGCGCCGGTCCGAGACGTCCTGCGGTTCCTCCTCCAGCACGCCCCGCTGAAGCGCTGGCAGCAGGAGATCCTCGAGATCATCCGCGACGAGGCGTACTACTTCGCCCCGCAGGCGATGACCAAGATCATGAACGAGGGGTGGGCGTCGTACTGGCACTCGACCATGATGACGACGCGGATCCTCGACGCCTCCGAGGTGATCGACTACGCCGAGCACCACAGCGGCACGCTCGCGACCCAGCCGGGCCGGCTGAACCCGTACAAGATGGGGATCGAGCTGTTCCGGCACATCGAGCACCGGTGGGACGCCGGGAAGTTCGGTCCGGAGTACGAGGCGTGCGAGGACTGGGAGGCGAAGCTCCGCTGGGACCGGAAGGCCGGGCTGGGGCGCGAGAAGATCTTCGAGGTCCGGAAGACGCACAACGACGTGACGTTCCTCGACACCTTCCTCGACGACGAGTTCTGCAACGCCCAGAAGCTGTTCGTCTACGGCCAGAACCCGCGGACCGGCGAGGTGGAGATCCTCGACCGCGACTGGCGGAAGGTGAAGGCGCAGCTCCTGTACTCGCTGACGAACTGGGGCCAGCCGTTCATCTACGTCGTCGACGGGAACCACCGGAACCGCGGCGAGCTGGTCGTCGCCCACAAGTGGAACGGGCAGGACCTCCAGCTCGACTTCGCGGCGGAGACCCTGAAGAATCTCGCGCTGATCTGGAACCGGCCGGTCCACCTCGAGACGCGGATCGAGGGGAAGGGGGTCCTCCTCTCGTGCCCCGGCTACGATGAGCCGGTGACGAGCCAGGAGATCGAGTCCGACGGCGAGGAGGCGACGGCGGTGGGGCAGGACGCGGAGTGACGGACGGTACGACCGCGGCCGCGCGTGCGGCGGTGTTGGAGCGGGCGTTCGGCCCCCCGGCGGAGGTCTCCACGGATCCCGACCCGCGGTCGATCGCCGTCGAGGTGGCGATCCACCCGCCCGGGTTCGCCGACCGGTCGTTCTACACCCTCTGCACCCGCGGGATGAGCGACCGGGCGATGGCGGTCCCCGACGACGTGCCGTCGTCCCCGCGCGCCGAACTCGTGCTGTACGTCGACCAGCCGGGCCCGACGTTCGTCGAGCTCCTCCGGACGGTCGCGAAGATGCCGCACGCCGCCGGACACTGGCTCGGCGCGGGGCACACCCTCCCGAACGGCGACCCGCCGGCGCCGCTCTTCCCCGGCTCGGCGCTCGACACGCTCCTCCTCCTCGAGTCGGTCGTGGCGCCCGAGCGCGACCTGCGGCGCCACGCCGAGGTCGAGGGGTCGCCCCTCCTCCTCCTCTGGCCGGTCCCGATCACCGCCGCCGAGTGCCGCCTGAAGCTCGACCGCGGGACGCCCGCGCTGCTCGACCTCTTCAACGAGCACGAGCTGTCGTTCGTCCTCGACCCGGGCCGCGGGTCGCTGGTCTGACGCGGCGGCCCGGGTCGATCAGACCGCCGCGGCGAGCGCCAGGTGGAGCGCCACCGCGACCGGCAGGAGCCGCGCGCACTTCGCCCGGTCGTCCTCCGTCCGGCGACTGACGAGTCGGTACGCGAGTCCGAGCACGCCGGCGGCGGCCGCCGGGACGAGGACCCGGGAGACGGTCGGTCCGCCGGTCGCCAGCGCGACCGGGAGGGCGACGGCGGCCGCGAGGAGGGCGTGCGCGAGGACGAACGGCGGGATCGCGCCGCGCGCCCGCGTCCGTTCGACGAACCCCTTCGCGAGGAGCGCGCCGAGGTGGACGACCTCCGCGAGCGCGAGCGGCGCGAGCGCCCCGAGGGGGTCCGCGGCGGCCGCCGCGACCCCGACCATCGCCGGGAGCCCGAGCCAGATCACCGCGAACCAGCCGCCGTGGGTCGCCACGGCGTGAAGGAGGAGGAGCGGGAGCGCGATCAGGAGCGCCGCCGTCACGGCGACGGGGCCCCGCGGCGGCGGCCGGCGGCGACGTAGAGCGCGCCGACGACCAGGAGCGCCCCCGCGGCGACGGCGACGTCGCCGCGCGCGTCGGAGGCGAGGATCGAGCCCGCGGCGAGCACGGCGAGGGCGGCGACCGGCAGGAGGGGGACGACGCGCGACATCGTTCCGAAGATAGCGGTCGCGGTGCCGCGTGGTAGTCTCGCCGGGATCATGACCGCCGGCGAAACTCCCGTGCCGCTCCCCGTCCAGCTCGTCCTGTTCGACATGGACGGCGTGATCGCGGACACCGAACCGTTCCACCTCGAGGCGACCCGTCGACTTCTCGCGGCCGAGGGGCACGACCTCTCCGAGGGGGAGAATCGCGCCTTCCTCGGGAACACCGACCACGACTACTTCACGGCGCTGAAGGACCGGTTCGGTCTCGCGCACCCGGTCGAGCAGTACGTCCGGGCGAAGGCGATCGAGGTGATCGGGATCCTCCGGGGGAACCTCGCGCCGAACCCGGGGGTCTGCGAACTCCTGCTGGAGCTCCGGATGCGCGCGCTCCCCGCCTGCGTGGCGTCGTCGTCGGTCCCGATGTTGATCGACGCGGTCGTCGACTCGCTCGGGCTCCGGTCGTCTTTCGCCGGCCTCTACTCGGCCAGCGAGGTCGCGCGCGGGAAGCCGGCGCCCGACCTCTTCCTGCACGCCGCCGCCCGCAGCGGCGTCCCGCCCGAGCACTGTCTCGTGATCGAGGACGCGCCGAACGGCATCGAAGCGGCTCGCGCGGCCGGGATGCGGGTGGTGGCGGTCCGGACCGAGACCACCGCGGGGCTCGATCTCTCCGCCGCCGACCTCGTCCTCGACTCCCTCACCGCGTTCGACCCGGAGGTCCTCCATGCCGACTGACGTCGCCGAAGTCCGGATCAGCGGGTCGGGGGTCCGGCGCGTGCTGCTCCGCCATCCCTGGGTCTATCGCGACCAGGTCGTCGCCGGGTCGGCCCCGGCCGGGGCGGTCGTGCGGGTCGTCGGGCCGGACCGGCGACCGGTCGGGGTCGCGGCGTGGTCGCCGTCGTCGCGGATCGCCCTCCGGTTCCTTTCGTTCGGGGCCGACGCGGAGATGCCGACGCGCGACCGGCTGCACGAGCGGTTCCGCGCCGCGGTCGACCGGCGCGCGGCGCTCCTCGAAACGACCGACGCCGTGCGTCTGGTCTCCTCGGAGGCGGACGGCTTCCCGGGGCTGATCGTCGATCGGTACGCGGACGCGGTCGTGGTCCAGGCGCTCACGCCGTTCGCCGACGTCGTGCTCGCGACCGAGCTGGTGGCGTGGCTCGACGAGGCGGTCGCGCCGACGACGATCGTCGCCCGGAACGACGGGGCGGTCCGGAAGCTCGAGGACCTCCCGCAGGAGGTGCGGCATCTCCGCGGGGACGCGGCGGAGGTCGAGGTGCGGGAGGGGGACCTCCGGTTCCTCGTCGACGTCGTCGGGGGGCAGAAGACCGGCTTCTTCCTCGACCAGCGGGCGAACCGAGCCGCCGTCGGCCGGGCCGTCCCTCGCGGCGCGCGGGTCCTCGACGCGTTCACCTACCAGGGCGGGTTCGCCCTCCACGCCGCCGCGAACGCGGAGGAGGTGCTCGCCGTCGACGACTCGGCGGCCGCCGTCGAGCGGACCGCGGCGAACGCGGCGCGCAACGGCCTGACGAACGTCCGCGCCGAACGGGAGAACGCGTTCAAGCTGCTGCGGCGCCTCGACGACGACGGCGAGCGGTTCGACGTCGTGGTGCTCGACCCTCCGGCGTTCGCGAAGAGCCGCCGCGACGTCGAGGCGGCGGGGCGCGGCTACCACGAGATCAACCACCGCGCGATGCGACTGGTCGTCCCCGGCGGTCGGCTGGTGACGGCGTCGTGCTCG
>JAUIEL010000631.1 GCA_030428825.1 bacterium | reverse complement strand
AGCGCGACTCGAAACTGCGCGGAGACCACTCCTGGCGCATCGCGCGAGGACGTGAGCGGGTCGGAGAGCTCGTCCCTCCTCCGGCCGCCGCCGTGGCGAACGCGAAGACGTTCCCGAACGCGTTCCGAGCCAGCGCAGCGACGTGCCGCCGCGCAGCGCTAGTCGTCGAGCGATTTCTTCTCGAACAGCTTGGGGGGGAGGTCGAAGACGTAGGCGTCCTCGCCGACGGTGAAGGTGAGGGTGGCGGCGTCGCGGCCGCTCTCGATCGAGAGGTCGAGGTGTTCGGAGGGCTTCTGGGCCTGGCCGGCCTGGCCGTCGAGGAAGAGGGGGGCGGCCCAGTCCTCGCCGCGCCAGATCACGAGCTGGCACGTCTCGCCGCCGCGGAGGTGGGCGCGGGCGGGGAGCTCGAGGTCCTTCGACTCGACGCGGGCGACGACGACCTCGTCCTCCTCGAGCTCGCGGCGGACGGCGTCGAGGTCCTCGCGTTCGACCGTCGTGAAGGTGAACCGGTGCTTGCCGACCTTCCCCTTCACCTCGGCGGCGCGGGCGGTCCGGAACGACTTCGTGAGGTGGCGCGGACCGAGGTCGATCGTCCACTGGTACGGGTCGACGTTCGCGTCGCCGTCGCCGGTCGTCGGGCGGCGCCGGGAGAGGTCGATCGTCAGGCGGGGGACGAGGTCCTCCTCCTCCAGCCATTCGCGGGCGAACCGGGTCTCCGCCTCGCATGGTCCGGCGTTCCAGTTCAGCCCGTCCGAGTGGAAGACGAGGCCCCACTGGTCGTCGCCGCGGTGGGCGAGGCCGAGGTTGTACGTCCCGGGGAAGACGACGGCGTCGTCGAACAGGAGCGCCGGCTCGACGACCGCCCGGTTCGGGTTGGCGGCGGAGAGGCGCCAGATCATCCCGTCGAAGATCCGCTCCTCCCACGCCTCCTGCCACTGGGCGGCGCCGTAGTCGACCTTGATCCGGCCGTGCGGCTTCGCGTTCAGCTCGGCGGTGGCGGCCGGGAGGGTGAGGGCGAGGAGGGCGGCGCCGAGGGACATGGTTCGGGCTCCGGTCGGTCGAGCGTCGCCGGCATCGTACCGCGGCCGGAAGGTGCGTGGAGCGGCGCTCGGTCGGTCGGTATGTTCGGGGCGAACCGAACGTCCCGGGAAGGGAGTCGCCCCGATGTCGATGAACGGTGACGCGAATCACGAGCGCTGCGTCAACACCCTCCGGACCCTCGCGATCGACATGGTGCAGGAGGCGAACTCGGGGCATCCCGGGTTGCCGCTCGGCGCCGCGCCGATGGCGTACGTCCTCTGGCGGAACCACCTCCGCTTCGACCCGGGCGCGCCCGACTGGCCGGACCGTGACCGGTTCGTCCTGTCGGCCGGGCACGGCAGCGCGCTCCTCTACGCGCTGCTCCACGCGTTCGGCCACGACCTCGGCGTCGACGACCTGAAGGCGTTCCGCCAGTGGGGGAGCCGCACGCCGGGGCACCCGGAGATCGACGTCACGCCGGGGGTCGAGGCGACGACCGGGCCGCTCGGGCAGGGGGCCGCGAACGCGGTCGGGATGGCGATGGCCGAGCGGCATCTGGCGTCCCGGTTCGGCGACGAGGTCGTCGACCACCGGACGTTCGCGCTGATCTCCGACGGCGACGTGATGGAGGGGATCTCGAACGAGGCGGCGTCGCTCGCCGGGCACCTCGGGCTCGGGCGGCTCGTCTGCCTCTACGACGCGAACGACGTCTGTCTCGACGGACCGACGTCGTGGACGTTCACCGAGGACGTCGGGAAGCGGTACGAGGCGCTCGGCTGGCACGTCCAGACCGTCGCGGACGGCGACGCCGACCTCGACGCGATCGACCGCGCGATCGCGGCCGCCGTCGCGGAGACCGGGCGCCCCTCCCTGATCGTGGTGAAGACGACGATCGGCTTCGGCTCGCCGGGGAAGGCGGGGACGTCCGACGCGCACGGTTCGCCGCTCGGCGAGGACGAGGTGCGGCGGACGAAGGAGGCGCTCGGGTGGCCGGCCGACGCGCGCTTCCTGGTGCCGGACGAGGCGAAGGCGTCGTTCGCGGCGGCGGGGGAGCGCGGCGCCGAGGCGCGCGCGGCGTGGGAGGAGCGGTTCTCCGCCTGGGCCGCGGCCGACGCGGAGCGGGCCGAGGCGTGGGGCGAGGCGCTCTCCCTCACCCCGCCCGACGGCTGGGACGAGGATCTGCCGTGCTTCGACGCGGGAGAGAAGGTCGCCACGCGAGCCGCGGGAGGGAAGGCGCTGAACGCCCTCGCGGCGCGGATCCCGTTCCTCTGGGGCGGCGACGCGGACCTCTCGTGCTCGACGAAGACCGGGCTCTCGGGGGCCGAGGCGTTCGACGGTCGGACCGGCGCCGGCCGGAACGTCCACTACGGCGTCCGCGAGCACGCGATGGGCGCGATCGCGAACGGCATGTGCTACCACGGCGGCGTCCGCCCGTTCACGGCGACGTTCTTCGTCTTCTCCGACTACATGCGGCCGGCGACGAGGCTGGCCGCGCTGAACCACCTCCCGGTCGTCTCGGTCTTCACCCACGACTCGGTGGCGGTCGGCGAGGACGGGCCGACGCACCAGCCGATCGAGCACCTGGCGTCGCTCCGCGCGATGCCGAACTGCCACGTCGTCCGTCCCGCCGACGCGAACGAGACGGTCGAGGCGTGGACGTACGCCTTGCGGCGGACCGACGGCCCGACCCTCCTCGTGCTGAGCCGGCAGGGGGTCCCGACGATCGATCGTTCGACCCACGCCGCGGCGTCCGGACTCCGGCGCGGCGGGTACGTCCTCGCCGAGGCGGAGGGGGGCGCGCCGCGGGTGATCGTCGTCGGCACCGGGGCCGAGGTGACGCAGGCGCTCGAGGCGCGCGCGACGCTCCAGGCGGACGGCGTGCCGACCCGCGTCGTGTCGATGCCGTGCCTCGAGGCGTTCGAGGCGCAGGACGAGGCGTACCGCGAGTCGGTCCTCCCGGCGGCGGTGACCGCGCGGGTGTCGATCGAGGCGGGCGCGACGTTCGGTTGGGAGCGGGTCGTCGGCCTCGGCGGACGGGCGCTCGGGATCGACCGGTTCGGGGCGTCCGCGCCCGGCGGCGAGAACCTCGAGCGGTTCGGGATGACCGCGGCCGCGGTCGTCGCGGCCGCGAAGGAGCTCCTGTAGTTGGCCGACGCGCGGGTCACGCTGGTCGTCGCGGCGTTCCTCGACTCCGACGCGGCCCGGTCGCTCGAGGTCCCGGCGGCGGCCCGGCGTCGTCTGGCCGAGCTGATCGTGTCGTCGGCGGTCGAGCACGTCGGCGCCGCGCCGCGGACGCTCGACGGCGACCAGGTGCGGGAGGTCCTGCTCGAGGTCGTGCCGCGCCGGCTCGGGTTGGGCGACGCCGACGCCGCGCACGTCCCGGCCGTCGCCCGCGCGTTCTTCTCCGACCTCGCCGAGCGCGAGCTCGTCCCGCACGCGTTCGAGATCGAGCGGGCGCTCGACGACGTCGACGCGGGGTTCGCGGCGGCGACGGAGCGGGTCCGACCGGAGGAGCGGATCGCCGGCGCGACCGAGACGATCCGGAACCGCGCGGCGCCGCTCGGCCGGAACGACCCGTGTCCGTGCGGCAGCGGCAGGAAGTGGAAGAAGTGCTGCGCGAACCGCTGACCGCCGGCGCGCGCGGGAGGGCGGAGGCGTGATCGTCGTCGACTGGGGTGCGTCCTGCCGACTCGTGATCGAGCGCGGCGACCTGACCCGGGCGCCCGTCGACGCGATCGTGAACGCCGCGAACGAGCGGATGCTCGGCGGGGGCGGCGTCGACGGCGCGATCCACCGCGCCGCGGGGCCGGAGCTCCGCCGGGCGTGCGAGGAGGTCCCCGAGGTCGGACCCGGCGTCCGGTGCCCGACGGGGGAGGCGCGGATCACCCCCGGCTTCGCGCTCGCCGCGCGGTTCGTGATCCACACCGTCGGTCCGGTCTACGCGTCGGCGGCGGAGTCGGCGCCGTCGCTCGAGGCGGCGCACCGGTCGTCGATGCGGCTCGCGGCCGCGCACGGGCTCCGGTCGATCGCGGTCCCGGCG
>JAUIEL010000630.1 GCA_030428825.1 bacterium | reverse complement strand
CGCGACCGCCCTGCGCCCAGCAGTCGCCGCGATCCGCGACGGGTCACCGCCGAGCGCGTAGCGATCAGAACAGCGTGTAGATGAACGGTGCGACGAACGGGCTCGACGCGGCGACGACGAGGAGCATGCCGATCGACAGCATGACGACGAGCATCGGCAGGATGTACCAGTGGCCGCGGCGGAGGAACGTCCCGTACAGCTCCTTGATCGTGTCGAGCTGCTTCCCGACCTTCACCAGGACGAAGACGAGGATGCCGATCGCGAGGAGCGGGAAGACCCAGCGGCCGAGCGACGGCGGGAGGTGTCCGGAGAGGTACGAGACTCCCTTCAGGATGCCGACGACGAACCCGATCAGGAGGCCGACCTTCACGAACGCGAGGACCGGGTTCTCGTGCGGGTACGAGCGCCAGAAGAGGAAGCCGAGCAGCAGCCAGAGGACGCCGGGGATCACGATCCACTTCGAGAGGCCGCCGCCCGCGGCCGGCGCGTCGTCGGGCGGGAGGGCGGCCGCCGTCGCCTCGCCGGTGCCGGCGCCGAGGAGGTCGTCCTCGAGGAAGCGCGAGGTGAGGACGTCGCCCACGACGTGGTTCCCGGCGACGTTCCAGTGCCAGTCCTTCTCGTAGTAGAGGCGGGTGCCGTCGGCCGCCTTCGCCTTCAGCGCGTCGCGCGGATCGATCACGATCATCCCGGCGTCGCGGCAGAGGCCGGCGAACCGGTCGGTCACGCCCTCCGGGTCCATCGAGTCGTGGCCGAGACCGCCGAGCGTGGCCGGCGCGGGGGCGTCCCCGTGAATCTCCCACTTGTTCGCGACCAGCAGCGCGGCCGGCTTTCCGCCGTTCGCGCGGACCGAGTCGGCGAAGCGCCGGATCAGCGCGCCGGTCGTCTTCCACGCGTCGTCGATCCGCGAGGGCGGGTCGGCGAGCAGGGGCGCGTCTTCCATCAGGACCGTCGTCCCCTCGACCATCGCGGTCGGGATCAGGCGGCCCATCCGGATCCGATCGACGAACGTGCCGACGCCCGTGTTCTTCACGAACCACGACTTCTCGCCGGTGTTCGCGAGCGTCGGGTTGGTCCGCTCGAGCGCGCCGTCCCGCAGGTCGAAGTGCGGCTTCTCGCGGACGGTGTACGCCTCCTGCGTGTTCCAGAAGACGTCGTTCAGGTACGGGACGAGGACCACGATGCCGGCCTCGTACTTCTTCCCCTCCTCCTCGTACCAGACCAGCTCCTGGTCGGTCGAGTACGCCTCGGTCCCGCCGTTGATCGCGTCGACGTCGTGACCGGCGGCGCGGAGCGACCGCTCCATCCGCCGGAGGAAGAGGTCGTCGTCGGCGACGGTGTAGCCGAGCGTGAACGAGTCGCCGACGAACAGGACCCGGTCGTTCCCGACCACGTTCTGGTACTTGAGCGGCGGGTTGCGGAGCCCCTTGTCGTTGATCGCGAACGTGACGTCGTACTCGGAGGTCGACCGGCTGGTCGTCGCGTCCGGCGTCTTCGCCCAGCCCCAGCTCTCGTGGAACTCGTTGATCGTCGGCTGCGGCGAGCAGCCGGAGAGCCGGAACACCCCGTCGACGACGAGGAAGATCATCAGGAAGGTGACGAGGTAGCCGAGGAGGCGGTTCATCGCTCAGTGCCCGTTCTTCGTGACGACGATCGAGTTGTTGTAGACGAGCGAGTCCATCCCGGACCGCATGAACGTGTTGTACGCGTTCCGCGGCGTCTCCACGATCGGCTCGCCCTTCAGGTTGAACGACGTGTTCAGGATGCAGGGGACGCCGGTCGCCTCGCCGAACTTCTCGATCAGACGGTGGTACTGCGGCGCGAACTCCTTGACGACCCCCTGGCAGCGGCCGGAGTTGTCGACGTGGGTGATCGCGGGGATCTGGTCCGACTTCACCTGGACGACGTACAGCATGAACCGGGTCGGGTACTGCTCCTCCGGATTCTCGACGTCGAACAGGTCGGACACGCTCTCCATCAGGCAGGACGGCGCGAACGGGCGGAACGCCTCGCGGAACTTGATCTTCGCGTTGACGACGTCCTTCATCTTCTCGGAGCGGGCGTCGGCGATGATCGAACGAGACCCGAGGGCGCGCGGGCCCCACTCGAAGCGGCCGGTGTACCAGCCGAGGACGTTCTCGTTGATGATCTTGTCGACGACGAAGTCGGTGCACTTCTCCTGGTCGTCGTACTCGGTGTACGGGATGTTCTCCTTCTTCAGGAAGTCGACCACCTCGCCGTTCGAGTACTCGGAGCCCCAGTACGCGTGCTCCATCACGAACCGCTTCTCGTTGCCGAGGAGGTCGTTCCAGGCCCACATCGCCGCGCCGAGCGCGCCGCCGTCGTCGCCCGCCGCCGGCTGGATGTAGATCCGCTTGAACGGCGTCTGCTGCAGGATCTTGTAGTTCGCGACGCAGTTCAGCGCGACGCCGCCCGCCATGCACAGGTTGTCGGAACCCGTGAGCTTGTGCAGGTGGTTCGCCATCTTGATCAGGATCTCTTCGGTGACCACCTGGATCGACGCCGCCATGTCGGCGTAGTACTCGTCCATGTGCACGTCGGCGCGCGAGGGATCCCGGGCGGGGCCGAACTTCTCGATGAACTTCGGCGAGAGCGTCGAGTCCGGCGAGTAGTGGTACGAGAAGTACCGCATGTCGTGCCAGAGCGAGCCGTCGTCGCCGATCTTGATCACCTCCTTGATCTTGTCGACGTACTTCGGCTTCCCGTACGGGGACATCCCCATCAGCTTGTACTCGCCCTCGTTCACCTCGAACCCGCAGAACGCGGTGAACGCGGAGTAGAGGAGGCCGATCGAGTGCGGGAACCGCATCTCCTGCTTGATCTGGATCTTGTTGCCGCGCCCCTCGCCCATCGTCGAGGTCGTCCACTCGCCGGCGCCGTCGACGGTCAGGATCGCCGAGTCCTCGAACGGCGAGCAGAAGTAGCTCGCCGCCGCGTGCGACATGTGATGGTCGGCGAACAGGATCTTCTTCGGGTCGAGCTTCAGCTTCTCCTTCAGGATCGACTTCACCCAGAGCTTGTCGGTCAGCCAGGTGAGCATCGACTCGCGGAAGACCTTCCACGACTTCGGGAACGTCTTCAGCGTCGAGAGGAGGATCCGCTCGAACTTCACGAACGGCTTCTCGTAGAAGACGACGTAGTCGACCTCGTCGATCGTGATCCCCGCCCGCTTCAGGCAGAACTCGATCGCGAGCGTGGGGAAGCCGTGGTCGTGCTTGACGCGCGAGAACCGCTCCTCCTCGCCGCAGGCGACGACGACGCCGTCCTGGACGAGCGCGGCCGCGGAGTCGTGGTAGAAGAACGACAGTCCGAGGATGTTCATCGTGATCTTCGAGGGGGTGGGAGGGGACCGGCGGGCGAGAGGGCGGAGGGGCGACGTCAGCTCTGGCGGCGAGCCTGATCGACGGTCGAGTTCTCCGACTTCCACGGCGTGAAGCTCGTCCCGCGGTAGCGGGCGAGGAACGGGTCGGCCAGGAACCGATAGAAGATCCCGACGGGCGTGATCAACACCGCGTAAAGAAGCGTCAGGACGATCCGGGACATCATGTGCCCGAAGTTCTCGACGAAGAACATCACGTTCGGCCAGAACCCCTCGGGGGCCTCCGCCGCCGTCATCTCGTGCTTCGCCTTCTTGAACCCCTCGCCCACGTTCTGAGGGGCGGGGGAGACCGCTCCGTGGGTCGGGAGCTGTCCCGTGGCCGACTCGGACATGATCCTGAAACCTTTGCCGCAGCGATGCTTGGGTGGCCCCAGCATCCGTCGCCGAACACCGGAGACCCAGGGGTTCCGGCAGAGAGATCCGAAGTCTACCCCGTGGCCCAGCGGTCTGCCAGCCGCGGTCGGGTGCTACGCGCTGGGCGTCGACCGGTCGCGGATCGCGGCGACTGCTGCGCGCAGGGCGGTCGCGGCGCTGCGCTGGGCTCTAGTCGCTGCGCGGGCTGGTGACACCGCTGCGCGGGGCAGGGCCACTGCGCGTGGTGCGTCTGACCGCTGCGCGGGGCGGTCCGCTGCGCGCGGGGCGGTGAACGGGGATTCGGCCGCGGGG
>JAUIEL010000629.1 GCA_030428825.1 bacterium | reverse complement strand
CCGGCATGCTCGTCGCGTCGCTGCTGGTCGTCCCCGTCTCGCTGGGCGTCCGGTGGTGGAACCGGCGCGCGGAGACGTCCGGGCCCTGACCGCGCGCGGCGGACGGGGGGACGCCGCCCCCGCCATTGACGCCGTCGATACCCTTCATCTAGAACGGGTGCCCGCCGCGCGACGGAGCTCCCCCACGGGCTCCCCGGATGAGGAGGCAGGCATGCCGTCGGACATTCCCTGGGAGAACGTCGGTCCGGAGCATCGCGTCGCGCGCGCCCGCGCGGGGATGGTGGTCGACCTGAGGCGGTGCGTCGGCTGTCACGCCTGCTCGGTCGCCTGCAAGACCGAGCACGACGTCCCGCTCGGTGACTTCCGGATGCGGGTCCGTTACCACGAGCGCCCCGACGCCGCCACGATCGCGTTCGTGCCGATGCTCTGCATGCACTGCGAGGACGCGCCGTGCCTCGAGGCGTGCCCGACCGAAGCGATCGCGCGCCTCGAGGACGGGCGGGTCGTGATCGACAAGGAGCGGTGCACCGGGAACAAGGCGTGCCAGTCCGCCTGTCCGTACGGCGCGATCTACATCGACGCCGAGACGAACGTCGCCGAGAAGTGCGACTTCTGCACCCACCGGACCGAGGTCGGCCTCGACCCGTCGTGCGTCACGGCCTGCCCGACGTCGGCCCTCCTGTTCGGCGACCTCGACGACGAGGACGACCCGGCCGCGAAGGCGGCGGCGGCGCACGGAGCGCGCCCGTTCAAGGAGGAGGCCGGGACGCGACCGACCGTCCTCTACGTCTCCCACGAGCGGTTCATGGAGGAGAAGGCGAACGTCGGCGTCCAGCTCTCGAAGGACGACGCCGACATCGTCTACGAGCAGCGTTGACCCGCCTCGCCTGCCTCGATGGAGTCGCTCGCCGCGCGTCCGTTCCAGTGGCCGATCGCGGCCTACCTGACCCTCGCCGGCGTCGCGGCGGGGGCGGCGATGGTCGGCGCGTGGCGGATCGCGTCGAGGGACGCGGACGCGACGCGGCTCGGACGCTCGTCGCTCCTCCTCGCGCTCGTCACGATCTCGATCGGCGGCGTCTGCCTGATCGTCGACCTCGAGGGGCCGGCGCGGTTCTGGATGATCCTCGCCCACGCGAACCCGACGTCGGTCATCGCGTGGGGCGCCCGGATCCTGACCCTCTTCACGCTGACGGCCGGCTTCGCGTGGCTGCTGGAGGCGACGCGCCGCGCGGACGAACCGGTGACCGTCGGCGCGAGGCTTCTCCTCGGGCTGGTCGCCGTGGTGGCGCTGGCGCTCGCGGTCTACCCGGTCTTCGTCCTCCGCCAGGCCGCGGCGGCGCGGCCGCTCTGGAGCGACCCGCTCCTCGTCCCGCTCTTCACCCTCTCCGGCCTGCACGCGGGGCTCGCGTCGGTCGCGTTCCTCGACGGCGGCTCCGCCCTGCTCGAGCGCCCGGGCGTCCGTCGGCTCGACTCGCTCCTGCTCGTCGGGCTCGCGGTCCTGCTGCCGCTCTTCACGCTCGACTCCGCGCTGCTGCTGACCGTCGCCCTCGGCCTCGGCGTGCTGCTCCCGCTCCTCTCGCTCGTCACCCGGCGCGGCTCGCCGTCGCTCCGGGCGCTCCTCGTCCTCGTCGGCTCGTTCGCGCTGCGCGGTTGGGTCGTCCTCGTCGGCCAGACCGTCCGCTGACCCGGTCCTCCTGGAGATCGTCATGTCCGACCTCGATCGTCGCGACTTCCTGAAGCTCGCCGCCGGCGCCGCCGTCGTCGTCGGCGTCGGCGCGGTCTCGTACCCGCTCTTCAAGCGGCTCTCCTCCGGCGAGCGGGCGCCGATCGACGTCGCCAAGCTGTTCCAGGGGAAGATCGACTACACGAAGGCGAAGGCGACGCCGACGATCTGCTTCGGCTGCACCACGCACTGCGGCGTGATCGGCTGGGTGCAGGACGGACGGGTCCGGAAGATCGAGGGGAACCCGCTCGACCCGAACTCGAAGGGGAACACCTGCTCGAAGGCGAACGGGATGATCTCGTACACCTACTACCCCGAGCGGCTGCTCCACCCGATCAAGCGGGTCGGGAAGCGGGGCGAGGGGAAGTGGAAGCGGATCTCGTGGGACGAGGCGATCGCCGAGATCGGCGACCGGCTGAAGGCAATCCGCGAGGCGGGGACGCCCGAGCGGTTCGTCTTCCACTACGGGCGGGACAAGACGAAGGGGTTCACGAAGCGGTTCACCGAGGCGTACGGCACGCCGCACCGCCTGAACCGGCGCGCGATCTGCTCGTCGAACCGCCGGGTCCCGCTGATGTCGATGTACGGCCGCGAGTTCGAGTGGGAGTCGCAGGACTTCGAGAACACGAAGTACATCGTCAACTTCGGCGGCAACCCGATGGAGGCGTACCAGGGCGGCCTGTTCATGATGCACCGCATCCAGGACGCCCGCGTCGATCGCGGCGCGAGGATGGTGACGTTCGAGGTCCGGCCGTCCGCCACGGCGTCGGTCTCCGACGAGTACCACCCGGTGATGCCGGGGACCGACGGCGCGGTCGCCCTCGCCATGGGGCACGTGATCGTGAACGAGGGGCTCGCCGACGTCGACTTCTGGAACGCGTGGACGAACCACCCGTTCGAGTCGATGAAGGCGCGCCTCCAGGAGTACACGCCGGAGTGGGCGGAGGCGGAGAGCGGGGTGAAGGCGGACGACATCCGCCGCATCGCGCGCGAGTTCGCCGCCGCCGCGCCGGCCTGCTGCACCATGTCGAACCGCGGCTCGGCGAAGCACTACAACGGCGTCCAGGCCGACCGCGCCATCCGGATGCTCGACGTGCTGGTCGGGAACGTCGGGAAGCCGGGCGGGTTCTGCCTCTCGTCGCTCCGGATGTGGGCCGGCCGGTACGGACAGGAGGGGCTGCCGAAGATCGGCCAGCCGAAGCCGTCGCCGCCGAAGACGCAGCCGTGGCTCCCGGGGACGCGCGAGTTCGAGACCCTCCCGAAGGAGGTTCAGGAACGCGTCGCCGCCTTCCCGGAGATGTGGCGGAACAAGTACTTCGGCGAGCTCGCCACCCCGTCGGAGTACCCGCTCGCGTGGCACTGGTACCAGATGCGCGTCGGGCAGCTCGTCTACCCGTACATCAAGGAGGGGCGCCAGAAGGTCGACGCGTACATGAGCTTCACGCTCGGCGCCGCGTACGGCTACCCCGAGTCGGACGTCGCCCGCGAGGTGCTCGCCGACGAGTCGCTGATCCCGTTCCACGTCGCGATCGACATCGGCTACGGAGAACAGACCGCGCTCGCGGACATCGTCCTCCCGGAGGCGACCTCGCTCGAGCGGTGGGACGCGCACTCGACGAACAACTACGGCCTCCGCCCGTACACCGGGATCCGCCAGCCGCTCGTGCCGCCGGCCGGCGAGTCGCGCCCGATCCAGGTCATCCTGCGCGACCTCGCCCGGCACATCGGCGGCGGGATGGAGCAGTACTTCGCGTTCGACGACGTCGAGGAGTACTACCGCGAGTGGTACAAGGAAGTCCCGATGGAGTGGGAGGAGTTCAAGCGGCGGGGGATCTGGACCGACCCCGACCGGCCGCTCGACTACGAGCTGTACGCGCGCGAGCTGACCGCCGCCGACCTCGAGGGCTCCGAGACCGATTCGGAGACCGGGATCGTCTCGAAGGGAGGGAAGGCGATCGGCGTCGTGGTGAACGGGAAGGCGGTCCGGGGGTTCGAGACGCCCACGCGAAAGATCACCATCGACGAGCCGCTCTTCCCGCTCGCCGCGCGCCACGTCGGCCTCCCGATGGACGACGTGAACGCCAGCGCGCTGGTGACGTACGCCAAGGTCCCCGAGCACGTCGACCTCGGCGAGGACGACTTCGTCTTCAGCACGTTCAAGTGGAACGTCCACACGCAGGGGCGCTCGGGCCACTGGAAGTACCACGCGGAGATCGTCCACACGAACCCCGCGTTCATGCATCCTGAGACCGGCGCGCGCCTCGGCGTCGAGGAAGGGGACGAGGTCGAGATCACCGTCTTCCGGCCGAAGGGACACACGTATCGCGGGGGCGAGGAGGCGCCG
>JAUIEL010000628.1 GCA_030428825.1 bacterium | reverse complement strand
CGTGCAGCCCGCTCGCCACGACGTACAGGTGGGGCATCTCGTGGGCGATGGTGATCTCCCTCGACCGCACGACCCCGCTCTCCTCGACCACGAACACGTACTTCCGGTCCAGGACCTCGAAGGTCGCCTTCTGCGGAACGAGCAGCGCATCGGGCAGGTTGTTGGTCATGATCACCTTGCCGGTCTGCCCGTGCCTCAGCAGGCCGTCAGGGTTGGGGAAGGTGGCCCGGAAGGCGATGGTCCCGGTCTCGTTGTGAAAGTCCGCCTCGATGGTCTCGACCCGCCCGTGGTGCTCGAAGACCTCGTCGTTTGCCAAGACCAACTGGACCCTGGGAGCTTCGGCGCCCTGAGCTCGAGCCTTGTATTCCAGGTACTCCGCTTCCGTGACGTTGAAGTAGACCCACATCTCGCTGTTGTCCGAGAGTGTGGTGAGGAGCTCTCCTTCCTCGAGCAGGCTGCCCTTGCGCACGTGGAGACGGTCCATGATCCCGTCGAACGGGGCCCGGATCTCGGTGAAGCTCAGATGCACCCTCTTCAGCTTGCGTTCGGCATCGGCCTTGTCGAGCTTGGCCTTCGCCAGGGCCAGCTCGTTGTCGGAGACGACGTCCGAGTCGGCCAGCATCTTGGTGTTGTTGTATTCGATCCGGGCGAAATCGGCCTCGGCCTCCGCCATCTGCAGCTCGGCCTGATAGAGGGTGGGCAGGATCTGGAACATCAGCTGGCCCTGCTCGACGGACTTGCCCTCGTCGACGAACACCTCCTGCAGGTATCCCCGCTCGAGCGCCCGGACCTCGATGTGCTGGATCGAGCGGACCTGACAGACGTACTCGTTGATCAGGTCCGTGTCGGACCTCATGGGACTGGTCACCTGGAACTCGCCTTGCTCGATCTCGTGGTGCGTCTCACGGCGACAGCCCATCGGCGCCAGCGCGGCGGCCAGGACGAGCCCGAGCCTTCCGCTCGCGGCATGCGCTCTCATCATCGTTGTTCTCTTCCTGCGATTCGGGGCACACGAGAGACCGGTCCCGAGGATGCGGGACGGCCGGTCCTCTCCCGGGCCAGGATTGGCGCCGGTGGCGGTGGATGCGGACGGGTGGCGAGCGCTCGTGCTCGAACGGATCGAGGCTCGAAGCGCGTGAGACGTCGTCGCGGCCCACCCCCGGAGGTCCGTCGAGAGGACGGTGTGTCAGGGAGGTGCGACCGCCTGATCCCGATGGTCAGCGCGAGCGCGAGAGCGCGCAGCGCGGCCCAACGGTACGACGAAGCGTGGCGATCAGCTGGTCAGCTGCGAGACGGCGGACCACGCGCGAATCCGCCGGCCAGGACCGCGGATTCGCGGGGTGCTCCCTCGGTCGGTTCGAACTTCAGCGGCGTTCGGACCGAGAGGGACGGCTCCCAGGTCGAAGCGGCGAGGTGCCGCTCCTCGTCGACCTCGGTGGACTCGTCGGCGTCCCAGGCGATGGCCTGGCCCGGGAAGGGGGACATGCTCTTCGAACCGAGCTGCCCCAGGCCGACGGACTCCCGCTCTGCTCGCTCGCCGGTCGCGGGGCGAGTCTCGCCCGACGGACAGGCCAGACCGAGAAACAGGAGCAGGAGTGCGAGACGGACCATTCGACGACCTTCTTGGCAATCGCCGGAGCTTGCCACGGCCCCTGGATCGTGTCAAGGGACGCGCGCGGGCCCGGCGTGCATCGATTCTCCCGCCCCCGCACTCTCCGTCCGCGGCGGTTCAGGGGGGCTTCTCGCCGACGTCCCGACGATCCGATGAGCGCGCGACGCGACGGGCGCCCCCGGTCAGAACGTCCGGGCGCAGACGGGGGTGACGCGGCACGACGAGAGGTCGAGCCGGCGCAGCAGGCCGCGGATCTCGCGCTTGATGGCTCCTGGGACGAACCCGGGCGGGCGCGCGGACGGGGGCCCGGTTCGGCGTCGCGGCGCGTATCGTCGGGGACCGGAGGAGCCATGACGTTCAAGAGCCCGCTCGACTACGCCGTCGCGCTCGTGCTCGCCCTGCTCAGCGTCGTGACCGGGCCGCTGACCGGATTGCCCGCGCTGGTCCTGGCGCGCGGCGCCCTGAACGGCGCCGAAGGGGACGAGACCGCGCTCACGCGGGCGAAGGTCGTGAGCACGTACGCGATCGTCGGGCTCGTCCTGTTCACCCTCGGGTTGCTCGTCTACCTCGGGCTCGCCACCTCGAGCAAGTCGGTCGCCCCGTTCGTCACGAGCGACTTCTGAGTCCGCGGACGCCGAGCGAAGTCACGCGCATGGACCGGCGAGCCCGGGTCGTCTTCGCCGGGCTGCTGGTCGCGGCGGTCGCGTGGTACGCCCTGCTGATCGTCCTCCCGCCGGCCGGCCTCCGGCTCCTCTGGAAGTTCCATCGGCTCGAGTCGGGGATGTCCGTCGCCGAAGCGGAGTCCGTGATGGACGGGATTTCGCGCGCCGACGACCTGGGATTCCTCCTGGGGACGCCCGTTCCACCGGACGGCGCGATCTGGCGGTGCGACCTCGGCCACCGAGGCGACTTCAACCTGGTGAGGGTCGAGTTCGTCGAGGGGCGGCTGACGGAGAAGCGGATCACCTGGGACTGACGCGGGCCGGAACCGTGCTGGTCTACTCGGGCGGCTGAGTCGCGGACGATCCCTCGAGCCCGAGCGTCTCGCACCCGACGAACGTGGGGCGGTACGGCGCCAGGCGCTTCGCCATCACGCGGATCGCCTCCGGGTTCTCGTCGACGAGGAGGAAGCGGCGGCCGTGCTTCGCGGCCGCCTCGCCGGTGGTACCGCTGCCGGCGAAGAAGTCGAGGACGAGGTCGCCCGGGTTCGAGTGGACCTTGACGATCCGCTCCAGCACGCCGAGCGGCTTCTGGGTGGCGTACCCCGTCTTCTCCTTCCCGTTCGGGCTGACGATCGTGTGCCACCAGACGTCGGTCGGCGTCTTCCCCCGCGCCGCCTTCTCCTTCCCGACCAGGCCGGGCGCCATGTACGGGATCCGGTCCATCTCGTCGTACCGGAAGACGTACCGTTTCGGGTCGCGGACGTACCAGAGGATCGTGTCGTGCTTCGCGGGCCACCGCGTCTTCGAGCGGGCGCCGTAGTCGTACGCCCAGACGATCTCGTTCATGAACCGGTCGCGCCCGAACACGCCGTCGAGCAGGACCTTGGCGTAGTGAGCCTCGCGCGGGTCGAGGTGCAGGAAGAACGCGCCGTCCGGCGCGAGCAGGCGGCGCGCCTCCTCCAGGCGCGGGGCGAGCCACGCGAGGTAGTCGTCGAACACGTCGGACCAGCCGGACGTGCCGAGGTCGATCGTCCGGTACCGCTTCCCCTGGAACCCCGTCCGGTCGCCGCCCTCCTCGTCGCGGACGGTGCGGATCCGGCGGCGCTCCTGCCGCTCCCCGGTGTTGACCGGAGGGTCGACGTAGATCAGGTTGGCGCACCCGTCCTCGAGCGCGCGGACGACCTCGAGGTTGTCGCCGAGGACGATCTGGTGGCCGCCGGTCATCCGATCTCCGTCCCGCGCTCGCGTCGCCGCCGGCGGTCGAGCGCGCCGGCGGGACGAGTCTACGCTCCGGCCGCGCGACCGGCGAGATCGGCCCGCGCGGGCCACGGCGGGCTCAGCTCCGGACCGCGTCGAGGTACCGGTCGAACGACGCGTCGACCGCCTCTCGTCCGCCGCCGAGGATCTGTCGGCCCCGGGCGTAGCCGAAGACGTCCTCGAACCGGAACGGCGCGAGCCGTTCGCGCAGAGCGAGGACGTCGCTGGTGCGCATCGGCACGAGGTTCGGGTAGCTGTACATGAACGACACGTGGCGGCGGTCGAGCGTCACCTGCAGCGCGTCGCCGGAGAAGAGGGCGCCGCCCGGGCGCGGCCCGCCGGCCCAGTGGAGGGCGGTGCTCCCTTCGAAGTGCCCGCCGCACCGGATCAGCGTGACGTCGTCGGACAGCCGGAGCCGGTCGCCGGACCAGGTCTCGATCGAGGGGTGGGGGCGGAGGATCCACTCGCGGTCCGCCTCGTGCAGGAGGATCGGGACGCCGCCGAGCGCCTCGCTCCACTCGACCATCGCGCCGTAGAAGT
>JAUIEL010000627.1 GCA_030428825.1 bacterium | reverse complement strand
GGGTGGGAGTAGAACCAGAAGAAGTGCTGGAACAGGACCGGGTCGCCGCCGAGCGCCGGATCGAAGATCCCGAACTTCAGCGCCCGCTCCATGATCAGGAGGAGGACCGTGATGCCGAGGACCGGCGTCGCGAGGACCTGGATGACCGCGGTGGAGTACATCCCCCACAGGAAGAGCGGCATCTTGAACCAGCCCATCCCCGGCGGCCGCATCTTGTGGATCGTCACCATGAAGTTCAGCCCGGTGAAGATCGAGCTGAACCCGAGGATGAACACCCCCATCGCGGCGGGGATGACGGCAGTCGACGTCGTGGTCGAGTACGGCGTGTAGAACGTCCAGCCGGTGTCGAGCCCGGTCGTCAGCAGGGCGAAGACGAAGAAGATCGCGCCGATCGACCAGAGCCAGAAGCTCATCAGGTTCAACCGGGGGAACGCGACGTCCTTCGCGCCGAGCATCAGGGGCAGGGCGAAGTTGCCGAGCGCGGCCGGGATGCCGGGGATGATGAACAGGAACACCATCACCGCGCCGTGCAGCGAGAAGAGCTGGTTGTACGTGTCGTGGTCGACCATGGTCCGGCCGGCCGTGAACAGCTCGGTCCGGACGCCGAGGGCGAAGAAGCCGCCGAGCGTGAACGCGGTGACCACGCCGATCAGGTACATGATCCCGATCCGCTTGTGGTCGAGCGTGAACAGCCAGGAGAGGATCCCCTTCTCGGCGTTCAGGTAGTTCTTCTCGTCCGCGTGGACGTCGTGGGAGGTGGCGGTCGCGGTGTCGGACATCGGTCAGTCTCCCAGCGACTTGATGAACGCGATGATGCCTTCGATCTCGGGCTCGCGGAAGCGGCCCTTGTACGTCGGCATGATGTTCTGGTACCCGTTCACGACGGCGGCGCCCGGCTCGAGGATCGACTCGCGGACGTAGTTCTCGTCGACGGTCTTCGCGCCCTTGTCGGTCATCTCCTGCTTCCCCCAGATCCCCTTCCAGCTCGGGCCCTGACCGGCCGTCCCGTCGAGGGAGTGGCACTGGGCGCAGCCGGCCGAACCGTGCAGGCGCTTGCCGACGTCGACCGGGTCCATCCCCTCGAACCACTTGCTGATCTTCTCGAGGAACGCGTCGTGCTCCTCCTCCGTCTCGACGAACACCCTCGCGAGCATGTCGGAGTGCTGCGTCCCGCAGTACTCGGTGCAGAGCGCCGCGAACTCGCCGGTCTTGGTCGCCTCGAACCAGAGCTTGGTGTAACGCCCCGGGACCGCGTCCATCTTGGTGCGGAAGGCCGGGATGTAGAACGAGTGGAGGACGTCGGTCGACGTGATCCGGAGGGTCACCGGCCGGTCGACGGGGACGTGCAGCTCGTCCCACTCGTATCCGCCGGGATACCGGAACGACCACTTCCACTTCTGACCGGTCACCTGGATCTCGTACGAGTCGGTCGGCGGCGTCCGGAAGTCGAGGAAGTCCTTGAAGCCGACCCAGAACATGTACGCCAGGACGAAGCCGGGGAGGATCGACCAGACCAGCTCGAGCGGCGTGTTGTGGGTCGCCGTCCGCTCCGCCTTCGGGTGCTTCGAGGCGCGGAAGCGCCAGACGAGCCAGAACAGCACGCCGAAGATCAGGATCGTGAAGAAGATCCCCACGTTCGTGATGAACATGTAGAGGGAGTCGTTCTTCGCGGCGTTGGTCGACGCCTGGGGCGGGAAGTTGAACCCCATCCCCTCCTGGGCGATCTTCGTGGGAAGCGAGCCGGCTTCCTGGAACAGCAAGGTCGACAGGGACATCAGGCAGCCACCTCCGCGGGCGGAGCGGTCGCGGCGCGGGAGCGTTCCCAGCGCCTCATCTTGAGCCAGAAGAGCCCGAGCCCGAGCACCGTGAGGAAGGCGCCGGCTCGGAGCACGTTGATCGCGATCACGTACGCGTTCGAGTTCGGGTCGTAGGCGAAGCACCAGAGGAAGATCGCGTCGATGACGTCGCCGATCTTCCCTTCGCTCGCCTCCACGAGGGAGTACTTCAGGTTCGCCGGCTGGTAGTAGGCGACGCTCGCGAGATACCGCGCGATCTTGCCGTCCGGCGTGCAGAAGACGACCGCCGGCGGGTGCGCGTACTCCTGGCGCGACTCGACCCAGCGGTAGGTGAACCCGACCCCCTCGGCGAACTCCCGGATGTTCGCCTCCGTGCCGGTCAGGAAGTGCCAGCCGTCCGCCGCCGCCGGGCGCATGTAGCGCTCGACGTACTTCGCCTTCGTCCGCGCGGCGGCCTCGACGGTCTCGCGCGGATCGATGCTGACGGTCAGCATCGTGAAGTCGGTCCCCGGGGTCAGGTCGACCTCGCGGAGGCCGTCGACCAGCGTGTCGAGCTGGATCGAGCAGAGCTGCGGGCAGGCGGAGTAGTTCAGCGTCACGAGCACCGGGAGCTCGCCGCGGAAGAAGTCCCCGATCTTCACCATCTCCCCGTGCTCGTCCCGGAACACGAGGTCGAGGGGGACGGTCTCACCGACCTTCTGGTCGACGGTGATCCCCTCGAGCTCTTCCGGAACCTCGTTCAACTGCGCCGCGGCGACGGGCGCGGCGGCGGCGAGGACGAGGAGGGTGTGGGTCAGGATGCGGGGGTTCATGGGGTGTTCAGCGGCCGCGCTGCTCCTTGATGACGTAGTCCATGGCGCGGTCGATCGGGATCTCGACCTTCTCGGGCGTCCCGTCGTTCCGCTTCGTCACGACCTTGGCGGTCGAGAGGTGGTCGCGCTGCGCGCCCTGCACCTCGGTGATGAGCGTCGGGGGCTTCGTGAGCTCCTTCCGCGCGGTCTCCTGCTCCTGGCCCGCGAGGTAGAGCGCCTGGACGGCGAACACCAGGGCGATCGTGAGCGAGACCCCGAGCGCGAAGCTCAGGAGCAGGCGGGGCGTGTCGATGACGTCTTGCTGGGCCATGATCGTGCTCCTCCGTCAGAACGACTGCCGGAAGTGGAGGGAGTCCTCGAAGTACGGGTCGCGCACCGGCGCCAGGAGCTGGCCGCGGAGGCGGGCGAGGAACCCGCCGACGAACAGGCCGCCGAGGCCGAGGAGACACGCCACGTCGACGAACGAGAAGCCGAGCGTCTCGGTGCGCATGCTCGGCATGACGAGCCAGTACATGTCGACCCAGTGCATCAGCAGCATCAGGATGCAGAAGAACGCGAGCGACGACTTGTTCCGCTTCACGTGCCGCGACAGGAGGCCGCCGAACGGGACGATGAAGTGGAACAGCACCAGGAACTTGCTGAGCATCACCCAGTTCCCGGACTGCCGCAGGTCGAACCAGAACGTCTCCTCGGGGAGATCGGCGTACCAGATCAGCATGTACTGCGAGAACGCGATGTACCCCCAGAAGAAGGTGAACGCGAAGAGGTACTTGCCGAGGTCGTGGTAGTGCGCGTGGGTCACCACGGTCTTCAGCCGCCCCTTCTCCTGGAGCAGCATGAACGTGAGCGACATCATCGCGAAGAAGCTGATCATCGTGCCGGCGAAGTAGTAGACGCCGAAGATGGTGCTGAACCAGTGCGGATCGAGCGACATCAGCCAGTCGAACGCGGCGAAGGTCGTGGTGAGCGCGAACAGGATGATGCCGGGTGCGGCGAGTCGTCGCATCCGGACCGTGAGCTGCGGGTCGCCGTTCTCGTCCTGCGCGGCCGACTTCCCGAGGAAGAAGCGCGAGAGGCCGATCCAGACCGCGAAGAAGATCACGGCCCGGATCGTGAAGAACGGCACGTTCAGATACGCCGCCTTCCCGTGGAGGATGTGGTCGTTGGCGACCAGCTCCGCGTCGGTCCAGTGATAGAGGTGATGGTTCCCCATCAGCATCGGCACGAGGATCGGCAGGAAGAGGACCGCCATCAGCGGGAACCCGCCGGCCAGCACCTCCGCCACCCGCCGCACCGCGACGAACCACTTCGCGCCCACGAGGTGGTGCACCATCGTGAAGAAGAGGCCGCCGAGGCAGAGGCTCAGCAGGAACATGTAGCTCGTGAGGTACGAGCAGAGGAACTTGTGGAAGTGGTCCTCGGCCGTGTAGCCGAGGCCGACCCCGACGGCGAGCATCACGAGGC
>JAUIEL010000626.1 GCA_030428825.1 bacterium | reverse complement strand
CGTGTCCCTGATGCGCGCGGGGACGCCCGGGATGGCGGCCCTGAACGTCCTCCTCCAGCTCGTCCTCGGGGTCGGCGCGGCGGCGGCCGGGTTCTCCGTCGCGTCCCGCTGAGCGGAGGCCGGCGGTCCGGTTCGGGCGTCCGCTCACCAGCCGACGACGAGCGGCACCGGGTTCGGGACGAACGTCGACGTCGGATCGAGCGTGCCGGGGACGGTCGGGAAGACGGTCTGGACCGTCGCCGAGACTCCGACCCACTCGGCGCCGAACGGGATCGGGAGCGGCACCGAAAGCGTCCCCGGGCAGGTCGTCGCGACGGCCGCGAGCGGCGCGGTCCAGTCGATCCAGAGCGGCCCCTCGAGCCCTGGCAGCGGCGAGATCCATGGCGAGATCGAGAAGAGGAGGAGGACGGGCGCGCCGGCCGGCCCTTGCACGAGGAGCTGAGGCGTGGAGCTCGGCGCCACCTTGCCGGTCCACTCGACGAACGGCTCGACCGCGGGCGGCGTCACCAGCGACGATCCGGTCGGGACGATCGCGCCGTCGAACGTCACGCCGCTGGACGTGAGCGTCGCGTTCACGGCGACGACGGCGGCTCCCGGCGTGCCGCCCCACGGCGGCTCGTAGTCGCCGGTCCCGATCACGTCGCCGGCGGTGCCTCGCATCCGGACCGTCGATCCGACAGCCTCCACGCCGTTCCCGCCGCTCCCGTCGAGGAGACACGTCGGCGCGCCGAATCCGCACCAGCCGTAGCCCGCCGCGCCGCCGCGGATCGACGGGTTCCCGACGAGGACGACGTCCGAGCCGTTCGTGGCGACCAGCCCCGGTCCTCCGTCGCCCCCGCGGCAGCCCGGGCAAGTCGCGCCTGCGCCGTGACCGCCCACGATCGAGCCGTCGAGGAAGACGACCCGCGATGCGTCGACGCGGACACCGGCGTGCTGCAGGTCGCTGTCCGCCTCCGCCCAGCGACCGCTCACGTTCGTTCTGGCCACCACGACCTGGGCGCACCCCTCGATGTCGAGCGCCGGATCGGCGGTCCCGTTCGCTCCGATCTCGCAGGACGCCACGCGGACCCGGGCCGGGACGTTCGTGACTCGGAGCGCGAGGAGCTTCAGGTTCGCGATCGAGCCGCCTCCCGGCACCGAGATCACCGACGTCCCGCCGACGCTCGCCGTCCCGGTGCCGGCCGGCCCCGTGATCGTCAGGGACTTCGTCAAGAGGAACGGGCCATAGTTTCCCGCGCGGACCTGGAGGATGTCGCCGTCGACGACGAGTGGAGACTGGATCGCCGCGTCGATCGAAGGGAAGTCGGCGAACACGTCGTCGTCGACGGTCCAGGTCGCGGCGAGGAGGGTGAGCGCGAGGAGGGGGGTCATGTCTCTTCTCCCGATCCGGTCACGGTACGCTGCCCCGATCGAGGGCCGCAAGCCGCGAGGAGGCCGAGGTGCCGCTTCCGCTCTTCCTGATCGTCGTCCTGCTCGGATCCCCGCCGTCCCCCGCGCCGCCGGTCGCCGCGGCGCGGGCCCACGTCGCCGCGCACGGGCCGGCGATCGTCCGGTCGCTCGCGGAGCTGCTCGAGATCCCGTGCGTCGCCGACGACCTCGAGGGGACGACCCGGACCGCGCGGTGGATCGCGCGCGCGTTCGCGGGCCGCGGGGCGGAGATGAACGTCGTCGGGCGGGACGGCGTCCCGCCGCTCGTGGTGGGGCGGCTCGACGCGACCGAGGCGCCGGAGTCCGCGCGGACGCTCGGCGTCTACGTCCACTACGACGGCCAGCCGGTCGACCCGACGGAGTGGACGTTCGGGCCGTGGACGCCGACGCTCACCACGAAGGCGCTCGAGGCGGGGGGCGTCGCGCGGCCGCTGCCCGAGGACGGCGAGCCGATCGACCCGGAGGCGCGGCTCTACGCGCGGGCGTCCGGCGACGACAAGGCGCCGCTCGTCGCGCTCCTCGCCGCGATCGACGCGCTCGAGGCGGCCGGGCTGCCGCGCCGGTCGAACCTCGTCTTCCTGTTCGAGGGGGAGGAGGAGGCGGGCTCGCCGCACCTCGGCGACTACCTCGACGACCCGCGCGTCCGGCCGTGGCTCGACGCCGACCTCTGGCTGATCTGCGACGGGCCGTGCCACCAGAGCCGGCGGCCGCAGCTCGTCTTCGGCGTGCGCGGGATCACCGGGTTCGAGCTGACGGTGTACGGCGCGTCGCGTCACCTCCACAGCGGGCACTACGGGAACTGGGCGCCGAACCCGGGGCACCGGCTGGCCCGGCTCCTCGCGTCGATGAAGGACGACGACGGGCGGGTCCTGGTCGACGGGTTCCTCGACGGCGTCCTCCCCCCCGGCGAGGCGGTCGCGCGCGCGGCGGCGACGATCCCGCCGTTCGAGGACGCGCTCCGGGCCGAGCTCGGGCTGAAGGAGAGCGAGGCGGGGGACGCGCCGTACCTCGAGCGGATGCTCCTCCCGAGCCTGAACGTGCGCGGCCTGAAGAGCGCGACCGTCGGCCGGACCGCCCGGAACGTGATCCCGACCACGGCCACGGCGTCGATCGACGTCCGCCTGGTGAAGGGGCAGGACCCGGCGGCGGTACGGGAGCGGATCCGCCGGCACGTCGAGGAGCGGGGGTACCTCGTCCTCGATCGCGACCCGACCGACGCCGAGCGCCTCGCGCACGCGCGGATCGCGAAGATGACCGGCGCGGGCGGCTACCGAGCGGTGCAGACGAGCCTCGACCACCCGCAGGCGGAGTGGCTGATCGAGACGACGCGGCTCGCGGCCGGGGACGACCTCGTCCTGATGCCGATCCTCGGCGGCTCCCTCCCGCTCTGGCTGTTCGAGGAGAAGCTCGGCGTCCCCCTCGTGATCGTCCCGATCGCCAACCACGACGACAACCAGCACGCCCCCGACGAGAACCTCCGGCTCGGCAACCTCTGGTACGGCGTCGAGCTGATGGCGGCGATCGCGGCGACGCGGTAGGGAAGAAGGGCATGGTCGTTCCGTTCGTCGCGCTGCTCTTCTCGCTCCCGTGGCCGTCCGCGCTCGTCCCCGGCCCGCACCCCGTCGGCTACCGGAACGAGGTCCTCCTCGACGACGCGCGCGTCTACCGCACGGCGTTCGACGGCGGCGCGACGTACGGCGGGGACGACGGGGCGGCGCGTCCGGTCCTGCTGCAGCTCTGGTACCCGGCGGCGGCGGAGGCCGCGGACGCCGCGCCGATGCCGACGGCGGACTACTTGCGGATCGACGCCGGCGAGGAGACCGCGGCGTGGGCCGGCGGGCTCGCGGCGCACGCGAAGGACGTCGCGGCGGAGCTCCTGCTCGGCGCGCCGGTCGACGCGCTCGGCGGCGCGGCGCGGGAGGTCTTCGACGGGTGGCTCGCCGGGTCGACGGCTTGCCGGCGCGACGCGGCGCCGGCCGACGGTCCGTTCCCGCTCGTGGTCTGGCACTCCGGGGCCGGGTCGTCGTACGAGGAGAACGCGCTCCTCGCCGAGCACCTGGCGAGCCGCGGGTACGTCGTCGCGGGGAGCGCGTTCGTGGAGGCGGACGGGAGCGGCTTCGGCGTCGACGGCGGCGCGACGTCGGTCGACGACCTCGAGCTCCTCGCCCGGCACGTCGGCGGACTCCCGTTCGTCGACGGCGCGCGCGTCGCCTTCGCGGGGCACAGCCTCGGCGCCCAGGCGTGCCTCCGCGCGGCGTGCCGGGAAGCGCCGGTCGCCGACGCGCTCGTCCTGCTCGACTCGACGCTCGACGACTACGGGCTGACGACGCCGACGTTCGGTCCGATCCTCCCGCTCGTGCGCGGCGCCGCGGCCCGGATCGACGTCCCGATGCTCGTCGCCGCCGGACCGCAGGCGGGGTTCGTGCTGGTCGACCGGCTCGCGCGCGCCGATCGGACGTACCTGCAGGTCCCCGGCCTCGGGCACGACGAGTTCACGGCGCAGGGGGTGACGCGGCTCGCCCTCCTCGCCCGGCTCGACGCGCTCCGTCCGGATCCGGCGCGGGCGGCGGAGGTCGCTCGCGCCGCGCCGGTCGCCGTCCGGTACGCCGAGCTGGTCGACGCGGTGCGGTGCTTCCTCGACGCG
>JAUIEL010000625.1 GCA_030428825.1 bacterium | reverse complement strand
CCTACGAGAAGGCGGCCGCTCGCGTCGAGCGCGCCGCGCTGGGCGAGAGGGAGGGGGGCGATCGCTTCCGCATGAGCCTGTTCGCCCTGCCCGCCGGCGGCAGCCGCAAGGTGCAGCTGAGCTATGTGCAGACGCTGTCGGCGCTGGGCGGCGAGCGGGGCTTCGTCTTCCCCCGGGGCGGTGATCGCCCGGCGGCGTCGGTGCTGGACATCGAGGTCGACGTCGACGCCGGCCGCGACATCGAGACCTTCGAGGTGCCCAACCAGCCCGACGCGCGCGTGGTGGGGAAGGGCAGCCGCCGCGTCGTCCGCCTCAGCCGCGGCCGGGGGCGGGGGCCGGCGACGCCGTCCGGCCGGTCAGGAGCCAGCGCGTCGCCCGGCGGAGGTCCTCGAACATCAGGTAGAAGGTGGGGAGGATCAGGAGGGTGATCACGGTCGCGAACAGCAGTCCGAACACGATCGAAACTGCCATCGGGATAAGGAATTGCGCCTGGAACGACCGTTCCGTGAGGAGCGGCACCAGCCCGGCCGTCGTCGTGATGGTGGTCAGGAGGATCGCGCGCAGCCGGCTGACCGCCCCCTGGACGACCGCCTCGCCGAGCTCCATCCCCTCGCGGCGGAGGCGGTTCACCTTGTCGACGAGGATCAGCGAGTCGTTCACCACGATCCCGGCCAGCGCCACCGCGCCGATCATCGAGAGGAGCGTGAACGGGAACCCCATCAGGAGGTGGCCGGCGACCGCCCCGACCAGCGAATACGGGATGACGCCCATGACGATCATCGGCTGGGCGTAGCTCCGGAACAGGACGGCGATCAGCGCGTAGATCGCGAACAGCGCCATCGGGAACCCGACGGCGAGCGACCCGAACGAGTCGGCGGTCTCCTTCTGCTTCCCCTCGAACGAGATCGAGGTCCCCGGGAACTCGACGTCGACGTCGCGCAGCCGTTCGCCGACGTCCTCGGTGATCTCCTTCACGTTCCCGACCGTGTCGTCGACCTCGGCCCGCACGGTGACCGCGCGCTTCCCGTCGACCCGTCGGAGGTTCGCGTATCCGCGCTCGGTCCGGAGGGCGGCGACCTCCTCGAACGGGACCCGCGTCCCGGTCGGCGTCGCGATCCGGAGTCGGCCGAGGTCGGAGAGCTCGCGGCGCGCCGCCTCGGGGAGGAGGACGCGGACCTTCAGCTCGTCGTCGTCCTCCTGCAGCTCCTGCGCCTCGTACCCGAACAGCGCCCCGCGGAGCTGCGACGCGAGCCCCTGCGTCGTGAGGCCGAGCGGGGTCGCCGCGTCGCGCAGCGACACCCGCGCCTCGAGCTTCCCGGCCTGCAGGTCCTTCTCGATCTCGCCGACCCCGGCGTAGCCGAGCAGGAGCTCCTTCACGTGGTCCGCCGCGCGGGAAGCGGTGTCGAGGTCCTCGTTCCGGATCCGGATCTCGATGTCGGCCCCCTGCATGCCGCCGTTCTCGGCCCGGTAGTTCAGCTTCGACACGCCGGCGATGAAGAGCGTCTTCGCCCTCATCTCGTCGATGATCACCGCCGAGCTCCGCATCCCCTCCGCCTCGCGTTCGTCCGCGGGGACGAGCTCGAGGAAGAGCTGTCCCACCGTCGCCGGGTCGCTCGGGGACTGCTGGCCGCGGTCGGAGTACGACGCGCCGACGACCGAGAAGACGCTCACCACCTCGGGGTACGCGCTCGCGAGCTCCTCGATCCGGGAGATCACCTCGATCGTCCGCTCCTCGCTGGTGCCGGCCGCCATCTCGAGCGTGACGGTCACCGACTCGGCGTCGACGTCCTGCATCAGCACGAACGGAACCACCCCGCCGGCGACCATCCCGATCGCGGCGCCGAGGGTGACCGTCGACGCCGCGAACGCCGGGTAGCGCCACTTCAGGACGAACCGGAGGAGCTGTTCGAATCGGAGCTGGAGCCGCTCCTCCAAGAGGCGGTCCCGGAACCGGCCGAGCCGGTCCCACCAGCCGCGGACGCCCGTGCCGCCGCTCGTCGTCGGCGAGCCGCCGTGGGAGAGGTGGCTCGGCAGGATCACGAACGCCTCGAGCAGCGACACCGCGAGGGCCGCCCCGACGACGATCGGGAGGACCTCGAGGAAGTCGCCCCAGATCCCGTCCATGAACGCCATCGGGAGGAACGCGAGGATCGACGTGAGGACCGCCGCGACGACCGGCAGCGCGACCTCGCTCGCCCCCTTCCACGCCGCCTCCTTCGGGTCCTCGCCGCGCTTCAGCCGCGTGTGCACCGATTCGCCGATCACCACCGCGTCGTCGACGATCAGCCCGAGCACGACGATGAGCGAGAAGAGCGAGAGGAGGTTGATCGACGCGCCCATCCACGCCATGAGCGCGAACGACCCGAGGAGGGCCACGGGGAGTCCGACCGCGACCCAGAACGCGGTCCGGACCGAGAGGAAGATCGTCAGGGTCAGCAGGACGAGGATCAGGCCGGCCCGAGCGTTCCGGACCATCAGGTCGAGCCGCTGATCGATGAACCGGGCGAGGTCGGTCGTCACGTGCAGCTCGATCGCGCCGCCGAGCCGGGAGGGGGACCCCGCGACGTACGTCTTCACCTTCTCGGAGATCTCGAGGGCGTCCTGCTCGGGCGTCTTGAAGATGACGAGCTGGAGGGCGCGCTCGCCGCCGAAGCGGCCGCGCATCACCCGGTCCTCGAACGTGTCCTCGAGCTCGGCGACGTCGCGGAGCCGCACCACCGACCCGTCCGGCCGCGTCGCGACCGCGATCTCCTCGAGGGCGAGCGCGCGCCGCGACTCGCCCATGGTGCGGAGGCGGATGTTGCCGGCGCTCGACTTCAGCTGGCCGCCCGGCACGTCGAGGTTCGCCTCCCCGACCGCGCGACCGACCTCCTCGAACGTGAGGCCGTGCTCCTCCAGCTTCTCCGGGCGGACCTTCGCCCAGATCTCGCGCGTCCGCCGGCCGACGAGGTTCACCTCGGTGATCCCGCCGAGGTCGAGGATGTCGTCGCGGACCGACAGCGCCTCGTCGCGCAGCCGCTCCTCCGGCACGTCGCCGGCGACGACGACCGAGACGACCGGGATGTACGGCCGGACCTCGAGGATCTCCGGGTCGTCCGCCTCGCGCGGGAAGTCCGCCTTCACCAGGTCGATGTCGCTCCGGATCTCGTTCAGGATCCGGTCCTTGTCGGCGTCCGGCTCCAGCTTCACCATCACGACCGACATCCCCTCGAGCACCGTCGACGCGATCTCGTCGACGCCGTCGATGTCGCGGAGGCGGCGTTCGATCCGGAGGGTGATGGCCCGCTCGACGTCCTCGGGGGTCGCGCCGGGGTACGCGATCGAGATCGAGACCTGCTCGGTGTCGAGCGACGGGAAGAACTCCCGGACGAGGTCGTTCCAGTAGTACGCGCCGACCAGCACCGTGAACCACATGATCAGGTTCACGGCGACCGGGTTGTGCACCGACGCGCGGCAGATGTTCACCGCGAGCTCCCGGCCGCGTCGCCGGCTCCTCCCGCGTCGTCCGTGTCGAGCGTCGCGCGCGGGAACCGGAGGGTGTCGCTCGCGGTGACGTGGATCCGGGAGTCGTCGGCGATCTGCTCGAGGTTCGTGACGATCACCTCGTCCCCCGCCGCGAGGCCGCCGTCCACGAGCGCCCAGTCGGCGAGCGCGCGCCGGACGGTCGGCGTGCGCCGGACCGCGACCGCTTCGCCTCCCTCGGACGACTCGCGCTCGGCGACGTAGACGAGGTCGCCCACGAACGCGACGCGGGGCACGACGACGACGTTCTCGTGCAGGAGGCCTTCGACCGTCGCGAGGACGAACGCGCCGGGCGGGACGTCCGGCCGGACCGGGTCGTTCTCGATCTCGAGGTACGCCTCGAACGTCCGGGACTCGACGTCGACCTCCGGCGCGACCCGGGTGACCCGCCCGCTCCACCGGACGCCGCCGTCCTCGCGGAGCCGCAGCCGCGCCGCCGCGCCGAGCTCGACCTCCCCGAACCGGGACGCCGGCACCTCGACCGGCACCTCCACCCTCGAGGCGTCGACGAGCGACAGGAGCGCGCTCCCCGGGGCGACGCGCCCGCCCGGC
>JAUIEL010000624.1 GCA_030428825.1 bacterium | reverse complement strand
AGCGCGAGGCTCGGGCGCCGCGGGCGCTTCGGCCTTCGGGGCGGGCGGGGCCTTCGCCTCGGGGGCCGGCTCGGCGGCCGCGGGCGCCTTCGCCTCGGCCGCCTGGCCGTTGCCGCCGGCCGCGCCGTCGTCGATCACGATGATCGTCGCGCCGACGAGGACGGTCTCGCCCTCGCCCGCGTTCAGCGACTGCACCTTGCCGGTGAACGGCGAGGTGATCTCGACCGTCGCCTTGTCGGTCATCACCTCGGCGATCGGCTGGTCCTCGGTGACCGCGTCACCCTCGTTCACGAGCCAGCGGACGATCTCACCCTCGTGGATCCCCTCGCCGATGTCGGGAAGCTTGAACTCCTTCACCACGACCCTTTCGTCAGCGTTCTGTCTGCGTTCCGTCGCGTCGCGTCGGCGACCGCGCGGTCAGAAGTTCACCGCGTGCTCGACGGCGGCCAGGACGCGCTTCGCGTCCGGCATGTACACGTGCTCGAGCGAGTACGGGAACGGCGTGTCGAAGCCGGTGACCCGCAGGACCGGCGCCTCCAACGACTCGATCGCCTTCTCGCTCACGATCGCCGCGACCTCGCTCGCGAAGCCGCAGATCCGCGGGGCCTCCGACGCGACGACGCACCGGCCGGTCTTGCGGACCGACTCCAGGAACGCCTCCTCGTCGAGCGGCACGAGCGACCGGAGGTCGATGATCTCCATCGAGATCCCCTTCTCCTCCGCCTGCTTCGCGGCCTTCTCGCAGGTCTCGACCATCGCGCCCCAGGTGACGACGGTGCAGTCGGTCCCCTCGCGCGCGACCCGGGCCTTGCCGATCGGGACCTCGTACGCCCCCTCCGGCACGTCCTGCTTGATCGAGCGGTAGATCCGCTTCGGCTCGAAGAAGAGGACCGGGTCGTCGTCGCGGATCGCCGAGATCAGCAGCCCCTTCGCGTCGTACGGCGTCGCCGGCATCACGACCTTCAGGCCGGGCGTGTGGGCGAAGTACGCCTCCGGGCTCTGCGAGTGGTAGTGCCCGCCGCGGATGCCGCCCCCGGACGGGGTGCGGATCACCATCGGGCAGGTGAACTCGCCGCCGGACCGGTACCGCATCTTCGCCGCCTCCGACACGATCTGGTCGAACGCGGGGTAGATGAAGTCGCTGAACTGGATCTCCGGCACCGGGCGGAGACCGTAGACGGCCATCCCGACCGCGGTCCCGATGATCCCGGACTCGGCGAGCGGCGTGTCGAAGCAGCGGTTCTCGCCGTACTTCGCCTGCAGCCCCTCGGTCGCGCGGAAGACGCCGCCGTTCAGGCCGACGTCCTCGCCGAGGACGACGACGTTCTCGTCCTCGGCCATCTCGTCCATCAGGGCGCTGTTCACCGCCTGCAGCAGCGTGAGCGTGGGCATGGGTCTCCTCTGATCTCTCTCGTGTTCGATTCGGCCCGGGCGCCTACAGCGGGAACGCCGCGTCGGCGTCCATCTCGGCCGCCCCCGCGGTCTTCTCCTGCTGCAGCAGGCGATCGCGCTGCTCGGCGAGGTGCGCGGGGAGGTCGGCGTAGACGTCGTCGAAGAGGGTCGCGGACGCGGGCATCGCGGTCTCCTCGGCGACCTTGACCGCCTCGGCGATGCTCGCGTTGATCTCCTCGACCAGCGGCTCGCCGAACGCGTCCTCCCAGAGGCCGGCCTTCTTCATGAACGCCTCGAGGCGCGCGATCGGGTCCTTCGCCTGCCACTCCTCGAGCTGCTCGGACGGGCGGTACCGGGTCGGGTCGTCCGACGACGAGTGCGGACCGATCCGGAACGTCAGCCCCTCGATCAGGGTCGGCCCCTCGCCCGCGCGCGCCCGCTCCGCCGCCTCGGACGTCGCCTGGTAGACGGCGAGGACGTCGTTGCCGTCGACGCGGACCCCGGGCATCCCGTACGCCTGCGCCTTCACCGCGATCGACTCGCTCGCCGTCTGCTGGGAGAGCGGGCACGAGATCGCCCACTGGTTGTTCGAGCAGAAGAAGATGCAGGGCGACTTGTAGACCGCCGCGAAGTTCAGGCCGGTGTGGAAGTCGTTGGAGGAGGTCGCGCCGTCACCGAAGTAGGTGATCGAGAACGCCTTCTTGCCGCGGATCTTCATCGCCATCGCCGCGCCCGCGCCCTGGACGATCTGCGTCCCGATCGGGCTCGAGATCGACACGAACCGCTGCGCCTTGAACGAGTAATGGACCGGCATCTGGCGGCCCTTGGTGTTGTCCGCCGCGTTGCCGTACCACTCGTGCACGATCGCCTGGAGGTCGGCGCCGAGCGTCAGGGCGGCCCCCGGCTCGCGGTACGACGGGAAGCACCAGTCCTCGTCGGTCATCACCGCCGCGGAGCCGACCGCGCACGCCTCCTGACCGATCGACGGCACGTAGAAGCCGATGCGGCCCTGGCGCTGCAGCCTCATCGCCCGGTCGTCCATCAGGCGCGTGGTGAGCATCAGGCGGTACATCCGCCGGACGAGGTCGTCGTCGACCCCCTTCGGGAGGGCCGGCTTGCCGCGCTTCTTCGTCTCGAGGACGGTCAGCATCTCCTGGCTCATGCGGTTTCCTTCTTCGAGCCACGCTTGAAGAGCACCTCGCGGACGAAGTGCTCGCCGGCCCGATAGCTCGAGCGGACCAGCGGACCGGACGCGACGTGCAGGAACCCGAGGGAGAGCCCCTCGTCGCGCAGATCCTCGAATCGTTCGGGGGACCAGTACTCCGCCACCGGCAGGTGCTTCGGGGACGGCCTCAGGTACTGGCCGATCGTGAGCAGGTCGACGCCGGACGCGCGGAGGTCCTTCATGGTCCGGACGACCTCGTCCCGCGTCTCGCCGACGCCGACCATGATCGACGACTTCGTGTACGAGCCGTCCGCCAGCGACCGCGCCGTCTCGAGGACCTCGAGCGACTGCCGGTACGACGCGCGCGGGTCGCGCACCGCCGGCGTCAGCCGCTCGACGGTCTCGACGTTGTGCGCGAACACCTCCGGCCGCGACTCGACCACGCGCGCGATCGACTCGCGGCGCCCCTGGAAGTCCCCGGTCAGCACCTCGACGAGGATCTGCGGGTCGCGCTCCTTGATGGCGCGCACGGTCGCGGCGTAGTGCGCCGCCCCGCCGTCCGAGAGGTCGTCCCGGTCGACGGTCGTCAGCACGACGTACTTCAGGTCGAGCGCCGCCACCGCCTCGGCGAGCTTCGCCGGCTCGCCCGCGTCGACCGCTCCCTTCGGGTTGCCGGTCTTCACCGCGCAGAACGAGCACGCGCGGGTGCAGGTGTCCCCGAGGAGCATGAACGTGGCGGTCCCGCCGCGCCAGCACTCGCCGACGTTCGGGCACCGCGCCTCCTCGCAGACGGTGTGGAGGTCGCGGCGCCGCAGCTCTTCCTGGATGTGAACGTACGACGCCCCCCCCGGCGCGGTCACGCGCAGCCAGGTCGGCTTCTTGCCGGACGGGACGTCGAGGTTCGAACGCGGGAAGGGCATCGGTCTCCGGGGTCGGTCGGGAGCGGTCGCCTCCCGACCCCGGCCGGTTCGGCCGTGACGGGAGGACCGCACAGTTTAGGACCTCCCCACCGGAGACTCCACCCCGATCCGCCCCCGATGACCCTCGAAGCGGGGCCGGATCGTGAAGGACCTGCAAAGCGAAGAGCGCCGGGGCCTCGCGGCTCCGGCGCTCTCGACGTCCGGTGGAGGGACCGGATCAGGCCGCGTCGCGGCGCTTGAACTTCAACAGCTCCTCCTCGACCGCGCGGAGCTCTTCCTCCTCCTTCGCGATCTCCTCCTTCTTCTTCTCGAGCTTCCGCTTCTCCGCGCTCGTGATGTCGCGCGCTTCCTTCTGCGCGACCGCCTGCTTCAGCGTGTCGAGCTTGTCGAGCGACGTCAGGATCTTCTGGTAGTCCTTCACGAAGCGGTCGACGTTCACCTTGAAGTCGCGACGCGCGGTCTTCTTCATCAGCGAGAAGAGCTTCGACGGCGACGCCTTCCCCTCGAGCTTGCCGACCTCGTTCCCGTCGCTGGAGAAGAGGACGAAGCGGGGGAGGTCCCGACCGCCGATGAACCGATGGTACGGGTGGTCGTCGGTGATCGTCGAGC
>JAUIEL010000008.1 GCA_030428825.1 bacterium | reverse complement strand
AACGCGAGCGGCCGGGCGAGGGGGGGCGAGGCCGGCGGCGCGGGGGCGGTCGTCGACGTCAGGGCGAGCAGGACGAGGGATTCGATCGGCATGGGGGGACCTCCGTTCTCACGAGCCCGGGCCCGGGGAGGAGACGCCGCCCCCCGCCCGAATTTGCCGGCTCTTCCGTCGAACGCGTCGAATCGGCGCGGCGACCGACGGACGGGACGTCGCTCCCCGGCCCGGCGGGAACGGGCCCCGAGGTCGCGTCGCTCCTCCGCCCCGCCGCGGGGGACCCCGCGTCCCTCCGGTCCGCCCGCCGCGAGGTGAACGTTCGCCGGGGAACGGTCCAGGGTGGCGGCGCGGCCTCCCGCGTCTTCTATCATCGGGCCCCATGTCGTCCGTCCTCGTCACCGGCGCCTCCGGCTTCATCGGCGCGCACGTCTTCGGTCTCCTCGCCCGCGAGGGGCACGAGGTGACGGGGACGTGGCACGGCCACGAGGACCGCGTCCCGACCGTCGAGGGGGCGGCGGCAGAGCTCCGGTCGGTCCGGCTCGACCTCGAGGACGACGCCTCGATCGAGGCCGCGTTTCGGGCCGCGTGGCCGGAGGCGGTCGTCCACACCGCCGCCCTCTCCGAGCTGAAGGCGTGCGAGGTCGAGCCCGAGCGGGCGCGGCGCGTGAACGTCGAGGCGACGGCGAAGCTGGCGCGGCTCTGCCAGGCGTTCGGGGCGCGGCTCCTCTTCTGCTCGACCGACCAGGTGTTCGACGGGAGTCGCGGCGACCGGTCGGAGGAGGACGAGGCGAAGCCGATCCACACGTACGGGCAGACGAAGCTCGCGGCCGAGCGGGAGGTCGCGCGGTTGCTGACGCACGCCACGTCGGTCCGGATCGCGCTCGTGTACGGGGAGAGCCCGAGCGGCGACCGCTCCGCCTCCGAGAAGGTCGTCCGGGGGCTCCGCGTCGGGCCGCCGCCGCGCCTGTTCACCGACGAGCGGCGGTCGCCGGTGCTCGTCGACGACGTCGCCCGCGTCCTCGTCGACCTCCTGTCCGAGCGCGACCTGCCGCTCGTCCACCTCGGCGGTCCGGACGCGGTGTCGCGCTGGGAGTTCGGCGTCCGCGTCGCGCGGGCGTACGGCGCGGACGAGGGCGCGATCGAGGCGGTCCGGATGGCCGACCTCGACCTGATGCCGGCCCGTCCGGCCGACCTGACGCTCGACACGCGACGGCTCCGGACGAACGTCCCGCGCCCGCCGCGCGGTCTCGACGCGGCGCTCGCCGAGTTGGCGGCGCGCGCGCCGGAGGTGGCGGCGGGATGAGGACGGCGGTCGTGGTCCTGTCGGGGGTCGCCGATCGTCCGGCCGCCCGGCTGAAGGAGAAGACCCCGCTCCAGGTCGCGCGGACCCCCGGTCTCGACGCCCTCGCGCGCGGCGGACGCGTCGGGGCGGTCCGGACCTCGCCGGACGGCAGCCACGCCGGCTCGGACGTCGCCCTCCTGACCCTGCTCGGGTACGACCCGCGCCGGTTCCCGCTCCGGCGCGGTCCGCTCGAGGCGGCGGGCGCCGGGATCGACGTCGGCCCGCAGGACCTCGTGCTGCGCGGGAACCTCGTCACGCTCCACGACGAGAGGATCGCGGACCTGACCGCCGGCCGGATCTCCACCGAGGAGGCGGCCGCGCTGCTGGAGGAGCTCTCCGCGGAGATCCACGACGACGGCGTGCGCCTCCATCCGCTCCACCGGTATCGGTTCGTGATGGTGATCGAGGACGGGCGCTCCCTCCGGCTCGAGACCGCGCCGCCGCACGCGGCGTTCGGGAAGGCGGTCCGGGAGGTCTACCCGCGGGGCGAGGACGCGGCGCGGCTCGAGCGGATCCTCGACCGGTCGCGGAAGGTGCTCGCCGAGCACGAGATCAACCGGGTCCGCATCGACCTCGGCGAGAACCCGGCGAACTTCGTCTGGCTCTGGGGCGAGGGGGCGGAGGAGGAGCTGCCGTCGTTCGCCGAGCGGTTCGGTCTCCGGGGGAGCTGCGTGGCGGGCGCCGCGTTGGCGAAGGGGGTCGCGCGTCGGGCGGGGTTCGACGTCGTCGACGTGTCGGGCGCCAGCGGGGACCTCGACTCCGACCTGGCGGCGAAGGGACGGGAGGCGGTCGCGCGGCTCGAGTCGCACGACCTCGTGTTCGTCCACGTCCAGGGCGCGAACGAGGCGTCGCACCTGCGCGATCCGATGCGCAAGGTCGAGGTGATCCAGGAGGCCGACCGCGAGGTGATCCGACCGCTCGTCGCGGCGCTCGAGGCGGCGGAAGGCGGGTGGCGACTGCTCGTCGCGTCCGACCACGTGACCGCGACGGAGAGCGACGAGCTCGCGGCGGGGTCGGCGCCGTTCCTGATCGCGGGCTCGGAGATCGACCCGATCCGGGGCTACCCGTTCGACGAGGAGCACGCGGCCCGTTCGGACCTCCAGATCGACGAGGGGCCGTCGCTGATGTCGTTCTTCCTCGGGCGGAACCCGAACCCGGCCTGACGCGGCGCGGCGTTCAGGTCGCCGCCGGGCCGTCGGCGCTCCGCGACTCCCCCTTCTCGTCGTCCCCCTTCTCCTTCTCCTTCTCCTTCTCCTTGGTGACGTCGACGGCCGGCGCGGCGCAGGTCGGCGGGGCGAGGTGCACCAGCACGCTCCCCTCGCGGGGAGACTTCGGGTCGAGGACGGTGAGCGGCGTGACCCTCCCCGAGTAGAGGAGGAGGAGCGGGATCGCGTCGTCGCCGTGCTGCTCGCGGAACGAGTCGAAGTCGAACTTCTCCGTCAGCGGGGTCGTCTTCAGGACCCAGCCGCGCGCGACGCGATCGTTCAGGTCGCGGTAGGTCCGTCCCTCGCCGAACAGCAGCCGTCCGCGGAGTTCGTGGGCGAGCGCCGCCTCCCGCATCCCTTCGCGCGGCGCGTCGGAGACGAGCTGGTAGAGGTCGGTCCGCGAGAAGACCTCGCGCATGTGCTGCGTCGCCAGCGAGTTCGCCTCGTCGTTCGGCGTCATGGCGAACAGCTTGCCGATCCCGCCGAGCCGCATCTCCTCGATCGCGTACTCGGCGAGGATGTTCCCGTGCCAGACCGGCAGCCCCTCCATCCGCGCGGAGGAGACCTTGCGGTAGTTGTTGTCGACCATCAGGACCGGGACGCCCTCCTCGTGGAGGAGCTTCCCGAGCGCGATCGAGAACGGGTGACAGCCGAGGAGGAGGACGCCCTGCGGCTCCTTCTCGGCGAGGCCGAGCCGGCGCGCGAACGGGGCGGCGGTCAGGCCGTACAGCGAGACGGTGCCGACGATCACCAGGAAGACGAGCGGGACGAGCTGGCGCGCCCCCTCGACCAGGATCCCCTCCTCCTCGAGCCGGAGGGCGAAGATCGACGTGACCGCCGCGGCGACGATCCCGCGCGGCGCCATCCAGGCGACGAACGCCTTCTCCTTCCAGGTGAGGCTTGACGTGACGGTCGACGCGGCGACCGTCAGCGGCCGCGCGACGAGGATCAGGCCGAGGACGAACAGGACGCTCCCGAACGAGAGGAGCTGCAGGTCGGCGACGCTGACGCGGGCGGCGAGGAGGATGAAGAGGCTCGAGATCAGGAGGACGCGCAGGTTCTCCTTGAATTCGACGATGTGTCGGACCGGGAACCAGCGTTGGTTCGACAGCGCGAACCCCATGAGGGTGGCGGTCAGCAGGCCGGCCTCGTGGTGGAGCTGGTTCGACAGGACGGTCGCCCCGAGGACGAGCGCGAGCGCGAACGGGTTCTGGAGGTGGTCGGGGACGACGTGCTTCCGGAACGCCAGGACCATGAAGACCGACGCGGCCGCGCCGACGATCAGCCCGACCGCGAGCGTCTCGACCACGCCGAGGAGGATCGTGCCGGTCGCGCCCTCGACCAGGCCGGCCCGGATCGCCTCGAACACGAGGACGGCGAGGACCGCGCCGACCGGGTCGACCAGGATCCCCTCCCAGTTCAGGATCGGCCCGACGCGCCCCGCGGGGCGGACGTAGCGGAGCAGCGGGCCGACGACCGTCGGTCCGGTCACCGTGAGGATGGAGCCGACGAGGAACGCCAGCTCCCAATCGAGGCCGACCACGTAGCGCGCCAGCAGCATCGCCACCACGGCCGTCACCAGCACTCCGATGGTGACCAGCCGCAGCACGGTGGCGCCGACGTGCTTCAGTTCGCCGAGGCGGAGGGTCAGCCCCCCCTCGAACAGGATCACCGCCACCGAGAGGCTGACGACCGGGAAGAGGAGGTCGCCGAGCAGCGCGTCGGGCGACCACTCGGGCGACAGGAGGTTTCCGACCGCGAACCCGAAGACGAGCAGCAGCAGGATCGACGGCAGGCGGAGCTTCCACGCCAGCCACTGCGCGGAGATCCCGAGCAGCAGGACGCCGGCGAGGCCGAGGAGGATCCTCTCGGTCGCTTCCAAGGCTTCCCTACCGGCGCGTGACGACGCCGAGGCCGGCGACGTCCTTCTTCACCATCTCGGCGTCGCCGGCGACGTCGACGCGGCCGACGCCGGCGAGCGACACCGCGACGGTCCGGTCGGCGAAGACCGCGATGTCCCCGGCGCCGCGCGAGTCGACGGTGACGTCTTGCGCGATCAGGTCGACGGTGTCGACGGTCCCCGCGCCGGCGAGCTCGACCGAGACCGACTCGGCCCGCCCGCTCGCCTCGACGTTCGCCGCCCCGCGCACGACGATCTCGAACGACGGCGCGTCGATCCCGGTGACCGAGATCTCGGCCGCGCCCGCGCACTCGACCCGCGTGATCACGGGGGCGCTCGCCGTGAAGACGAGCCCGATCTCCGGCGAGATCGATTCGATCGGACGGATGACGAGCTCGCCGTCGGTCACCGTCGTCTCGATCCGCGGGAGGATGTTGTCGTCGCCGACGAGCGTGAGCGGGGTCGCCGGTCCGGTCGCCAGCTCGAGCGTCCCCGCGCCGTCGATGCGGACCCGCGTGAACGACCCGACGTCGCGCGTCTCGCTCGCCTCGACCCCGCTCCCCGCGAGCCCCTTCTCCTTCCCGCCGACCTTCACGTTCACGTTGCACGCCGCGAGCGCGGTCGCGAACGACAGCAGGAGGATCGCCTTCGGTCTCATCTTCGATCTCCGGGGACGGCGCGCGTCCGACGGCGGGAGCGTACACGATCGGAGCGGCCGGCCGGAGGGCGGACGCGGTTCGTCCCTCACTTCCGGGCCGGCCGCCGGGGGGCTACCATGGTCTCCGGACACGCGCCTCGACGTCGACGACGTTCGGACTCGCCTCGCCCCTTCGGAGACCCCGTGACCGACGCCGCCGACCGCCTGACCGAGGACGAGGTGCTGAAGCTCCTCGCGATGATCGATCTCCTGTCCGGGAACGCGGCGAAGTTCGACGGCGACCGGACCGACACGTTGAGGAAGCGGCTGCTCCACGCGCTGCGGGACGCCCTGCGCGGGGAGTGACCGGTCCCGGCCGCCGTCGCGCGGCAGATCAGGTCTCCGCCTTCTCGGCCGCCTTCCTCTCCTCGAACTCCGCCCCGAGGCGCGCCGCGACCGCGTCGTCGAACAGACGCCGGGCCAGCGGGAAGACCTCGTCCTCCTCCTCGTCGAGGTGGTGCTCGAGCTCGTCCTTCAGCTTCTCGAACTTCCGGAGCCAGCCGCCGCTCGACATCTCCAGCTCGGCCAGCTCCTCCAGCAGGTCGGCCGCCTCCTCGTGCTCGCTGACGCTGTGGCGGGCCTTCTCCTGGCCGTCCGGGTGGGCGATCAGGGCGGCGTAGAACGTCTGCTCCTCGGCGTCGGCGTGCGCCTCGACCTCCTCCCGGAACGCGGCGAACAGCTCGCGTCGCTCGGGCGAGTCGCCCGAGGTTTCTACAAGCTTCCGCGCGAGCTCCCGCTGCCGGCGATGGTCGTTCTCGAGCCGTTCGTACACGTTCATGGGGTTCCTCCGGTTCGTGGGGATCGGTTCGGCGCGGCCGGTCGTCGGCCGCGGGCGCGGGGAGGCATGCAAGGGGCGTGCCGCGGGGGGGCGGGCGGCGCGGAGGGCGTCCGGAAGGGACGATGCGCCCCCGATCCCCCGCCTTGATCGGGCCCCGGAATGCCATACTCTCGGGGTCCGCCCCGACCTCGCCGCCCCGCGACCGCTTCCAAGGATCTCCGTGTCCGACGCTCCGATCACGATCTCCCTCATCTCGCTCGGCTGCCCGAAGAACCTCGTCGACTCGGAGGTGCTGATCGGACGCCTCTGGGACGGTCCGTTCGACATGAGCAGCGAGCCGGCGGGGTCGGACGTCGTCGTCGTGAACACCTGCGGGTTCATCGGCCCGGCCCGCGACGAGTCGATCGAGACGGTCGAGGAGATGCTGCGCCTGAAGGAGCGGGGCGACGTGAAGGGGGTGGTCGTGGCGGGGTGCCTCGTGGCCCGGCTCGGCGCCCCCCTGGCCGAGCGGCTCCCGGGCGTTGACGCGTTCCTCGATCTGTCGGACTACTCCGACGCGCCGGACGTCCTCCGGAGGATCGCCGGCCGCGCGTCGAGCCCGGCCCGATCGGAGGCGGGGGCGATCTTCGCCGGCGGCGCGGAGAAGACCGCCGAGTCGGACCTCGGCCGCGGGATCCTCACCCTCCCTCACACCGCGTACCTCCGGATCTCCGAGGGGTGCGACCGGAAGTGCTCCTTCTGCGCCATCCCGCTGATCCGCGGCACCCAGCGGTCGAAGCCGCTCGAGATCCTGGTGGAGGAGGCGGCCCAGCTCGCGGGCCTCGGCGTGCGCGAGCTCAGCCTCGTCGGCGAGGAGACGACCGCGTGGGGGAGCGACCTCGGGTACGCGTACGGAGAGGGGATCACCGAGCTGCTCGGCGCCCTCGACGACATCGAGGGGATCGATTGGATCCGCCTCCTCTACGCGCACCCCGGCTCGTTCCGGCCGTCGCTGGTCGAGGCGATCCGCGACCTCGAGTCGGTCGCGAAGTACGTCGACATGCCGGTGCAGCACGGCGACGACGAGGTGCTGAAGGCGATGAAGCGCGGGACGCCGGTCGAGCGGATCCGCGGGATCGTCCGCGACCTGCGGGCCGCGGTGCCGTTCGTCACGCTCCGGACGACGATCCTCGTCGGCTTCCCCGGCGAGACCGACGAGCGGTTCGAAAACCTCATGGCGTTCCTGGAGGAGGCCCGGTTCGACCGGCTCGGCTGCTTCGTCTACTCGCGCGAGGAGGGGACGTCGTCGTACGGTCTCGAGGGGGCGGTCCCGACCGAGGTCGCCGAGGAGCGCCGCGACCGGGTGATGACGCTGCAGCAGCGGATCGCGCGCGAGCGGAACGAGGCGCTCGTCGGGTACGAGCTCGACGTCATGGTCGACGTCGCGGGGGACGACGGGACCGGGCTCGGCCGGACCGAGGGGGACGCGCCGCAGATCGACTCGGCGGTCCACCTGACCGGCGAGGGGCTGGCGCCGGGGTCGATCGTGGTCGGCCGGGTGACCGGGACGGCGGGGTACGACCTCGAGGCGACGGTCGCGTGACGCTGGCGAACAAGATCACGATGGGGCGGCTCGCCGCTTCGGTGGCGCTCTTCGTGCTGCTCGCGCGGATGCACGTCCAGGAGCCGCGGACGTCGATGCTCTTCGCGGCGGCGCTGCTGTTCGTCGTGGTGGCCGCGACCGACGCGCTCGACGGCTACTTCGCGAGGAAGTACGGAGAGGTCTCGGACTTCGGCCGGATCGCCGATCCGGCGGTCGACAAGATCACGGTCGCCGGGACGCTCGTCTTCCTCTGCGCCATGCCGTGGGCGTGGCCGGTGCTGAAGCCGTGGATGGTCGTCGTGATCGTCGGGCGCGAGTTCCTGATCACCGGCCTCCGGGGGTTCGTCGAGTCGAAGGGGATCGAGTTCAGCGCGGACGCGGGCGGGAAGCTGAAGATGATCGTGCAGTGCTGCGCGATCCCGATGGTGCTGCTGTTCCGGCTCGTGGCCCAGGAGTGGCCCGAGCGGACCGGGCTGGTCGACGCGGTCCGCTGGTTCACGATCGGCCTGGTCTGGGCGTCGGTCGTCCTGACGGTCTGGTCGGGCGGGGACTACGTCCGGAAGGCCGCGCAGCGGCTGAGGGTCGCATGACGACCGGGCGGACCGCCGGCGACCGCCTGGTGCTCCTGCTCGCGACCGGCTTCGGCTCCGGGCGCTCCCGCTTCGCGCCGGGGACGGCGGGGACGGTCGTCGCCGCCGTCCTGGTGGTGGCCCTCGGGCGGTGGTCCTCGCTCCCGGCGCACTGGACGCTCGCCGCGCTGGCGGTCGGGTCGTCCCTGCTCTGCCTCGTCATCGGCGCGCGGGCCGAGGCCCTCCTCGGCGGCAAGGACCCGGGCGCGTTCGTGCTGGACGAGTTCGCGGGGTTCTTCGTGGCGACCCTCACGCTGAGCGCCTCGTGGCCGTCGGTGACGGAGGTGTTCGTCGCGTTCCTGCTGTTCCGGCTGTTCGACGTCGCGAAGCCGACGCCGGCCCGCCAGTTGCAGAATCTCGGGGGCGGAGCCGGTATCGTGCTCGACGACCTGGCGGCCGGGATCTACGCCCTGATGGGAGTCGCGGTCTTCCGGCAGGTGACCGAGACTCCGCTCTAGGACTGTCAGTGGTCTGGAGGGTGGCCGATGGCCGCGAAGAAGCGTCGGGGCGACAGCACGATCATCGCGAAGCCGGGCGCCGGTCGCGACAAGATCACGGCGACCCAGATCCTCTCCGCCGCCCAGGTCCGGGCCGCGAAGAAGGGGGGCGGGCGGGCCGGCGACTCGTCGGTGATCATGACCTCCCGGATCCGCCGCTCCGGGCTGTCGATCTCGGTCAAGTTCGCGCTCGCCATCAGCACCGCCATCGCGATCTTCATGGCGCTGTTCGGCGTCGTCGTGCTGAACAACGTCAAGGGGTCGCTCAACGAAGAGATCGACGCGGCGGGGATCCTCGCCGCGCGCGTGCTCGCGACGCACGAGCTGTTCACCTGGGACGAGTTCCACGGGGCGTTCACGGGGACGTCGTACGCCCGCTGGGAGCAGGAGATCGCGACCGGCGACCGGAAGGTCCCGCGGGACGCGCTGAGCGACGACGAATGGAGCCGGGTCCAGGAGCGCCGCGAGTCGAACCGCGAGCTGCTCGGCCGATTGATCGAGTCGGACGGGCGCATCCTCGACGCCGTGATCTTCAACGTCGACCGGACACGCATCATCCGCGTGGCGTCGGGGCGGCCGAAGCTCGACTTCGCCGGGAGCCGCGTCTACGAGAAGTCCGGCGTCGACGTCGAGTACGGGACGTTCAACACGCCGGGCGGCGAGGCGGTCGCGGCGCGGTCGTTCGTGGCGCCGATCCACGGCCAGCACGGCGACCTCCAGGGGAAGGCGACCGTCGTCCTGTCGGAGGCCTCGATCCAGCAGGAGCTGGCGAAGGTCCGGATGCAGGTGCTCGTGCTCGCCCTCGTGTTCATCGCGCTCGGGGTCGGCGTGTCGTTCATCATGGGGACGCAGATCACCTCGCCGATCTCGCAGCTCACCCGCGACGTCGAGGTGATCGCGAAGGGTCACCTCGATCACCGCCCGCGCGTCACCACGAAGGACGAGATCGGCGTGCTGGCGAAGACGATCGACGCGATGGGGCGGTCGCTCGAGGAGGCGCAGGGGGCGCAGTTCGAGCACGAGAAGCAGAAGCACCAGCTCCAGATCGCGCTCGAGATCCAGTCGAACCTCTTCCCCGAGAAGCTGCCGTCGCTCGAGACGTGCGAGGTCGAGGCGCACTACCACCCGGGGCCCGAGGTCGGGGGCGACTACTACGACGCCTTCCTCCTCCCCGACGGCCGGCTCGCGGTCATGGTGGCGTCGGCGTCCGGGACCGGGATCCCGGCCGCGATGGTCACGACGATGGCGCGCTCGTTCACCGCGGCGGTCGCCGAGCGCGAGGACTCGGGGCCGGCGATCCTGAAGAGCGTGAACCGACTGCTGTCCCCCGACCTCCGGCGCGGGATGTACGTCACCGCGGTCCTCCTCATCGTCGATCCGAAGACCGGGAAGGTCGAGATCTCGAACGCCGGCCACAACGCCGTCATCCACTACAAGGCGGAGAGCAAGGCGGTCGAGCCGGTCCACGCCGACGGCATCGCGCTCGGCTTCGACAAGGGGCCGGTCTTCGACCGGTCGCTGATGCCGAAGGAGGTCCAGCTCGAACCCGGCGATCGCGTCGTCCTCTGCACCCCGGGCGTCTACTCGGTGCAGAACCACGAGGGGGTCGAACTCGGCGAGCAGAACTTCTTCCGGCTCTGCGCGCGCGAGGGAGGGAAGAGCTCGTCCGCGTTCGTGAACCTGATCGCGAACACGCTGGAGAAGTACGCGGAGGCCGGGGCGATCGAGTCGGACATCACGTTCGTCACCGTGAAGCGGCTCGTCTGACGTGCGGATCGAGGAGTTCCAGCGCCGGATCGAGGCGATCTACTTCGCGAAGGACTCCGCGCGGGGTCTCGAGGGGACGTTCATGTGGTTCGCGGAGGAGGTCGGCGAGCTGTCGCGCGCGCTCCGCCGCAAGGACGACGACGAGCTGAAGGGGGAGTTCGCCGACGTGCTCGCGTGGCTCTCGACGCTCGCCTCGATCGCCGGGATCGACCTCGAGGCCGCCGCCGCGGCGAAGTACGGCGAGGGGTGCCCGCGCTGCCGGTCCACCCCGTGCGGCTGCGCCGAGCCGGTGAAGCCGGGGTAGGCGCGTCCCCACCCCCGTGCACCGCCCCCCCATGACCGACCGCGCGCCCGCCCTCGGCATCGACCTCGGAACCACGAACAGCGCCGCCGCGATCCTCCGCGACGGCGCCGTCGTCGTGTTGGAGAACCGGATCGGCGAGCTCCTCACGCCGTCGGTGGTCGGGCTCGACCGGGAGACCGACGCGCTGCTGGTCGGGCGGGCGGCGCGGGAGCTCCTGTCGATGGCGCCGGACCGGGCGGTCGCGACGTTCAAGCGCGGGATGGGGCGTGACCGCCGGTACGACCTCGGCGGACGCGAGCACGGCGCGGTCGACCTGTCGGCCCTCGTCCTGCGGGCGCTGAAGGAGGACGCCTCGAAGGCGCTCGGAGCGCCGGTCGAGGAGTGCGTGATCACGGTCCCCGCCTACTTCGACGAGGAGCAGCGGTTCGCGACGATCAAGGCGGGCGAGCTCGCCGGCCTCGAGGTGCTGCGCGTGCTGAACGAGCCGACCGCGGCGGCGATGGCGTACGGCATGCACGAGCGCGACCGCGACGCCCACTTCCTGGTGCTCGACCTCGGCGGCGGGACGTTCGACGTCTGCGTGATGGAGCGGTTCGCGGGGATCCTCCAGGTGAAGAGCACGGCGGGAGAGAGCCGGCTCGGCGGCGAGGACTTCACGCGTCGGCTCGTCGGTCTCGCGCTGGAGGAGGTCGGGCTGACGTACGAGGGGCTCGAGGTGGCGGACCTCGCGGCGAGCGGCCGGCTCCTGCGTCGGGCCGAGATGGCGAAGCGGCAGCTCACCGACGCGGACTCGATCGAACTCGAGGTCCCGGCGGTGAAGGGGCGGCTCGACCGGCCGGTGAGGCTCGCCCTCTCCCGCGCGGCCGTGGAGCGGGCGTGGGAGCCGCTCGTGCGGCGGCTCCTCGCCCCGTGCCGGCAGGCGCTTCGCGGGGCGCGGCTCGAGGAGGACGACCTCGACGAGGTGATCCTGGTCGGCGGGGCGACGCGGATGCCGGTCGTCCGCGCCTTCGTCCGGGAGCTGTTCCGGCGCGAGCCGGTCGCCGGCCTCGACGTCGACCTCGCCGTCGTCCACGGGGCGGCGATCCAGGCCGCGCTCTGTCGTCGCGACGCCGCCGTGGAGGACGTCGTCGTGACGGACGTCCTGTCCCACTCGCTCGGCGTCGACGTGTCGAAGCGGCTCGGTGGCCGGATGGTCCACGGCTACTTCAGCCCGGTCATCCATCGGAACACGGTGATCCCGACCACCCGCGTCGAGGCGTACTCCACGATGGAGCCGAACCAGACCTCGATGCACTTCGGCATCTACGAGGGGGAGTCGCGGCGCGTCGAGGAGAACCGGCAGATCGGGACCCTGACGGTGAAGGGGATCCCCAAGGGGCCGCCGGGACAGGAGGCCTGCGACGTTCGGTTCACCTACGACCTGAACGGCATCCTCGAGGTCGAGGTGACGATCCGTTCGACCGGGCGGACGTACCGGCAGCTGTTCCACCGCCACTCGAAGGCGCTCTCCGACGCCGAGATCGCGCGCGCCCGCGAGCGGATCGAGAAGCTGAAGGAGGATCCGCGCGACGACCCGAAGGTGAGGGAGCTCCTGCTGCGGGCGGAGGCGCTCTGGAGCGAGCTCCACCCCGAGGCCCGCCCGATCCTCGAGCACGCGCTCGACGCGCTGGAGGAGGCGTTGGAAGGGCGCGACGAGCGCGCCATCGAGGCGGCGTCGGACGGCTTGAGGGAGCTCTGCGATCGGATGGACGGCGGGGAGCGGTGGTGAGCGAGGACGCGGTGATCCGCGCGGCGGAAGACGACGCCGAGGCGCTCCGCGCCTACGCCGCGGCGCTCGCCGAGACCGACCCCGGCGACCTCGAGTCGATCGCGACGCTCCGGCGGGCGTTCGTCGGCCGGGGCGAGGAAGGGGCGGAGTCCGAGCGGCTCCCCGACGAGACGGAGGCGTCCGCGCCGTCGCCGGCGGTGAAGGGGAGAAGGCGACGGCGAAGCATCTGGAGGATCCTCCTGCTGATCTGGGTCGTTCATCTCCTCTTGAGGGCGCTCTGGTGACGGGCGCGGAGCCTCCGCCGCTCCCCGACTCGGACGACCCGCACGAGCTGCTCGGCGTGCCGGAGACGGCGGACGAACCGACGTTGAAGCGGGCGTACGCCGAGCTCGTCAAGCGCTTCCGGCCGGATCGCCACCCGGAGGAGTTCCAGCGGGTCCGCCGGGCGTACGAGCAAGCGCTCGCCTGGCTCGCGTTCCACGTCGAGGAGACCGAGGCCGGCGGTGGCGAGGCCACGGGGGGAGGAGGGGCGTCGGAGGAACGGGGCGAGGCGTCGTCGCGGCACGAGATCGTCGACGACATCGACGCCGTCGACGACGTCGACGCACGGTTCTCCGGCGACGCCGGCGCCTCTCCGGTGGTCGAGGATCCCTGGAAGGACGTCTGGGCCGACGTCGCCGCGGGGCGCGCGGACGAGGCCCGCCTCCGTCTGGAGCGGCGCACGGACGACGCGCCGACCGACGCGGTGGGCTGGGCGCTCCGGTTCCTCGTCGCCGAGGCGCGGGGCGACGACGACCCGCCGGCGTTCCTCGTGCGCGGACTCGAGAGCGGCGCGGACCTGGCCGGCTGGGTGCTCGCCGTCCTCGAGCAGGACGCGCTCGACGTGGCGGAGCGGGTGCCGTGGGAGACGTTGGCCCGCCAGCGAGACCGGGGAGAGGCGGCCCGGCTCTTCGACGCCCGGTTCGTGGCCGCGGTCACGCGGGGGGGGCTCGGTCCGTTCCTCGACGAGGTCCGGCGCCGCCCGTTCCTCGAGGCGGCGCGCGAGCACGACGGGCTGCGGTGGGTGGCGCTCCGCGCCGCGGCCGTCGCCTGTTTCGATCACCCGGACGCGGCGGACGAGCTGTACGAGCGGCTGGCGCGCGAGCCGTTCGAGGACGGGAGCGTCGAAGAGGGGTTCCTCGCGCGCCGCTCCCGGCGGGACGACTGGGCCCGGTTCGACGTCGCCGGCGGCAGGGACGTGCCGGCCCTGCGCGGCTTCCTCGCCGCCTGCCACGCCCTGCACCCGAGCGATCTCGCGGCGCTCGGGCTTCGCGCGGCGGCCCGCGCGGAGCCGGAGGCCCACCTCGCCGCGTTCGACGCGATCGTGGACGAGGCGCCGGGTCTGCTGCCGATCTACCTCGAGGGAGTCGAATCGTGCCTCGCCGATCGAGGCGACGACGACCCGCCCGACCCGGCGCGGCAGGCGCGGCTCCTGGCGCCGTTCGTCGAGGAGACCGACGCCGTGCTCGCGCGGGACTGGAGGAACCGGTTCGACTCGTTCGCGCTCGGCATCCTCTGCATCGGGACGGTCGGCGCGTTCGTCGCCCTGAAGTGGTGGGGGCTCGTCCCGGCCGCGGTCACGATCGCCTGGTTCGCGGTGAACACCGGCCGCCTCGACCGCCGGCTCTACCGCGACGTCGTGCGACCCCGCGCGCGGGAGGAGATCCGGCGGCACGGAGTGACGCCGGAGGAGCTGGTGGCGGTGATCAAGGCGCGCACGCGTCTCACCGACGACATCGGTCGGTTCGACGGGGAGCTGACCGAGGACCTCGCGCTGCACGCGTTCGCGCTCGCGATGCGAACGGACGCCGGGGGGTCGCCGGGCCGAGAGGCGGGGGACGCTCCGGAGTGAGGCGGCTCACGCCCCCTGGCGCCGCTCCTTCAGCGCCAACGTGCGCTGGCGCGGCTTCGGCGGGAGCTTGATCTCCGGGAACTCCTTGTCGAGGCCCGCGGCGCGGAACGCCTGGACCGGCGACTCGTAGCTCTTCGTGGCGAGCGTCGCCTCGAGGTGGTCCTGGCCGCCCTCGAGGAAGAGGAGCTGGCGGAGGTAGTGACGGGCCCGGTCGTGACCGTACGCCGTCTTCTGCTCGAGCCAGAAGAAGAGGAGGTTCACGTAGTTCGTGCGGGCGTCGAGGCCGAGGCGCTCCTTCAGCATCAGCGAGCGCTCGCACCAGAGGATGGCGCTCTTCACGTCGCCGCGCCCGAGGTGGACGCCCGTCAGGTTGTTCATCGCGTGCGCCTGCGTCTCCCGCTCGTAGCGGTCGCCGGCGGGGCGCTCGATGACGGTGTTGAACAGGAGCTCGGCCGCGTCGAGGTCGCCGCGGCGGTACAGGAGGTAGCCGAGCAGGTTCGCGGCGTCGAGGCCGAACCGGCCGCCGATCGCGATGCTCCGCCGCAGCAGCGTCTCGGCGCGGAGTTCGACGTCACCCTCGCCGTTCCGGACGATCTCGAGCTGGTTGCGGAGCGAGGCCGAGCCGTCGGCGGCGGCCGACCGACCCTCGGAGTACTCGTCGAGCGCGTCGAGGCGGTCGAGGGCGTCGAGGGCGGTCTCCTTGATGCTCCGCGGCGCCTGGTCGAACTGGAACCCCTCGGTGTCCTCGGTCGGCTTCTCGGAGAGGATCGACTTCGCGACGCGGTAGAGCGACAGGTTCAGGCCGTCGACGAGGCGATGCACCGGATCGCTCTCGTCGGGAGCGGTCGCGAGGAAGAGGTCCGAGAGTCGGGAGAAGCAGGACGGGCAGCGCGCCGCGTGACGGCTCAGGGTCGCCGTGTCGCCCAGGGGGCGCAACGCGGTCAACAGGGCGCGGAGGTCGTTGGTGCTCGCCGGGCAAGGACCTTCGTAGGCGGCGGGCTCGGTCCGCTCGGGTGCGCGCGCGCGACTTCGCTGGGCCATCAGAGGACTCCTCCTCCTGCTTCTTCTTCGAGGTCGAGGACCGCGCTCTCGCAGTCCTCCGTCGCCAGGCGAGCCAGGAAGGAGATCGCCTCGCGATACCGCCCGAACAGTCGCTCGATCGTCTCCTCTTCCCGCTCGGCGGGGCACGGCTCGAGGCGGGCTTCCTCGATCGCGTCCAGGGTCGAGCGGACCAGACCGTACGGGAGGCGGTCCGGGAAGAACCAGTTCCACACCCGGCGCAGGTGCGCCGACATGCCGCCGAACAGTTCGAGCGCCGCCTGGCGGTCCGGGAGGTCGAGCTCGCCGCGGAGCTTCTTCCACCGGGCGAACGCCTGGTCGGTGCGGACCGCGCGGATCGGCACCCAGATCCGGCGGTGGTCGTCCTGGTCGGACGGCGAGGTGGTGCGGGCGTCGGCCGAGTTCGGGATCTGCGACACGACCAGCCGCTGCTGGAGCTCGGAGAGGCCGAGCACGAACAGGTCGACGATCATCGAGGCGACGTAGTCGGGCTCGCGCTCGCCGGGCCGCGACCGCGAGGCGACGGCGGCCTGGTTCATGCGCACGGCGCGGCTCCGCTCCTCGTTGCGGGCCCGCACGAGGCGGAACTTCGCGAGGTAGAACTCCGACAGCCGGAACCGTCGTCCCGCCCGCATCCGCTCGGCGCCCGCCTCGAGGGTCTCGAGGAGGTTCGAGCGGACATGGCTCCAGATCGACGGGTGCGCCAGCTCGAGCTCGATCGCCGTGGCGGGATCGCTCAGGTTCGAGATGAACTGCTCGCCGACCACGAAGAGCCAGGTCGAGATGAAGTCGATCACGCGCCCGCTGCGGTAGCGGGCCAGGGAAGCCGACTCCGCGACGCGGTTGACGGTCTCCTCGATGGTCCGGTCCGGCGTCTGCCGGGAGCGGAGGTTCACGATGAAGTCGGCGGCCTTCTCACGGCGGTCGCCGGTGTGGGCATCGTCGCGGGCGACAGCCGAGACCGCGTCGATCATCTCGTCGAGCGCTCGTCGCACGTGGGCACGCAGGCCCTCGTGATCGCTCGTACGGACGATCTCGCGCATCATCCGGACCCCGATCAGGCGGTTGCCCGAGCGGAGCGCGGAGAGGCTCTCAGTGTCCGCTGCCCTGAACGGGTGTGGGCTGATCATAGATCGAAAGCAAGGCCGCGGAGCTGATGGAGCCCAGCGCCAAGATCGCCAAGGGGGTGTTCGGGATGAGGTTCCAACCGATCGAGTACGAACCCGTCTTCGGGTTGGGGTTCGACGCGTCGGTTCCGTCTTCTTCGGAGACGTACTCGGTCTCCTGGTCGCCGCCGGAGCCCGCCGAGGAGCCGCCGGCTCCCGACGGGTTCATGTCCTGGGCGGTCAGTGCGTCTTCGTCACTCTCGCTCTCCGTCGACGGTTCCGCGACGGACTCCTCGCCGACCGGGGGCGAGTGGAGCGGGAGCGGCTCCGAGAGGAGGAAGGACTCGGTGAGCGGGTCGAGGAGGAGGATCCGGAAGTCGACGATCGAGTTCTGGAGCTCCTCGAGCGTAACCCCCTCGGGGAGAACGCCGTCCAGTCCGGTGAACGTCCCGCTCGGGTCGACCGGCAGCGGGAGGATCATGGTGGACGTGCCGTCCCAGGACTCGTCGTCCGTCGGTTCGGCGTTCGTCCGGTTCGAGATGAGGACGGCCGGGACGAGGCCGTCGGGGACCGTGAAGCGCAGGGAGAACGGGTCGCCGGGGGCCTCGGGCCTCAGGAACTGGTACTCGATCGGATCGGGATCCTGAGCCAGGGTCGGAGTGGCCAGACCCAGGCTCAGCGCTCCCGCCGCGAGCGCCAGCAGTCGTCCGCGTCCCGCGCGCGGCGACCCGAGCGAGGCGAGGCCTCGCCAGAGTCGGCGTCGGTCGAGGAAGGGAAGGGCAGGATTGAGCACTTGTGTCCTCCGCCTGGCCGGGACGCGTCCGAGCCGGGCGCTGTCGACGTTGTCTTTCTCGAGGGGGGTGAAGGCGGTCTTCGGGCGCGATCCGAGTCGATCGTGCCGTCGCCATCTCCATCCCGTGGAGCCCTCTTCGACATGGTTCCAAGTCCGCGGCCGTTTTTCTGACTCTTTTGTGGAAAAACGGTGAGTATCCAGTTGTTGGATCGTGCGACTCCGCCCACCGCTTGACGGGAGGGGATTCGGTGCGCGTGATGACCGCCATGAGCCGCAGCTACGCGGAAGTCGCCCTCAACCTGCCGCTGGACCGCCTCTTCACCTACGCGGTCCCCGAGCCGCTCCGTTCCCGCATGTCGCCCGGGATGCGGGTGCTCGTTCCGTTCGGGTCGCGGGAGATCGGAGGGACCTGCGTCCGCGTCGTTCCCGAAGATCCGGGCTTTCCGTGCAAGCCGGTGACCGGTCTGGTCGAGGAGAGTCCGCTCTTCAGCCCGGCGATGCTCCGCCTGGCCGGCTGGATCGCCCGTCGCTACGGCTCGTCGCTCGGAGAGGCGCTCGACGCGGCGCTCCCGTTCGCGGTCCGCAGCGGAGGCCGGCGGCGGCGGGTGCTCGTGGCCGGCCTCGCGATCCCCGAGGCCGGGGTCGAGAAGGCGGTCGACGAGCTGGAGGAGCGGTTCGCGAAGCAGGCGCGGACCCTCCGGATCCTCGCCGACGCGGGCGAGGAGCTCGAGGTCCGCGAGCTGTGTCGTCGGGCGAAGGTCGGCGAGTCTCCGGTGCGGACCCTGGCGAAGAAGGGGCTCGTCCGCCTGGCGCGTCGCGAGCAGGAGCGGGACCCGCTCTTCGCGATGCGGGTCGAGCGCGAGCCGGGGAAGCCCCTGATCCCGGCTCAGCAGCGCGCGGTCGACACGATCGTCGCCTCGATCGAGGCCGGGCGGTCGGACGCCTACCTCTTGTTCGGCGTCACCGGGAGCGGCAAGACCGAGGTGTACCTCCGGGCGCTCGAGGAGACGGTCCGATCCGGGAGGCAGGGGATCGTCCTGGTCCCGGAGATCGCGCTCACCCCGCAGACCGTCGCGCGGTTCCGCAGCCGGTTCGACCGGGTGGCGGTCCTCCACTCGCACCTCACCGACGTCGAGCGGCAGGAGCAGTGGCGGTCGATCCAGCGCGGGGAGGCGGACGTCGTCATCGGGGCCCGGTCGGCGATCTTCGCGCCGGTCCCCCGGCTCGGGATCGTGGTGGTCGACGAGGCGCACGAATCGACGTTCAAGCAGCAGAACGTCCCCCGGTACGACGCGCGGGAGGCGGCGCGGGCGCGGGCCCGGTTCGAGCGCGCGGTCCTGGTGCTCGGGTCGGCCACGCCGTCGCTCGAGTCGTTCCACCGGTCTCGGAACGGCCGGCTGCGGCGGCTCGACCTCCCCGAGCGCGTCGCCGGGGGGACGTTCCCCGAGACGATCGTCGCCGACCTGACCCAGACCGTGCCGGTGCCGGGGAAGGCGCGGTTCCTGACCGATCGACTGCGCGCGGCGGTGATCCAGGCCGTCGCGAGGAAGGAGCAGGTGATCCTGTTCCTGAACCGGCGAGGGTACGCCACGGCGGCGATCTGCAAGGCGTGCGGCGGCGCGGTCGAGTGCGAGAACTGCTCGATCGTGCTCGTCTACCACCGGCGGATCCGCCGCATCGTCTGTCACTACTGCGGCTTCGAGCGGCGGCTGCCGGACCGGTGCGCGTCGTGCGAGGGTACGTTCCGCCTGGGCGGGTTCGGGACCGAGCGGATCGAGGAGGAGATCGCCCACGCGGTGCCCGAGGCACGGGTGGCGCGGATGGACTCCGACACGATGAAGAAGCGCGGCGCGCACGAGGAGGTCCTGTCGGCGTTCCGGGCCGGGAGGATCGACGTCCTGGTCGGGACCCAGATGATCGCCAAGGGGCTCGACTTCCCGAACGTCACGCTGGTCGGGATCGTCTCCGCCGACCAGTCGCTGAACCTGCCGGACTACCGGGCCGCCGAGCGGACGTTCGGCCTCGTCGCGCAGGTCGCCGGGCGGGCGGGGCGGTCGGAGAAGGGGGGCGTCGTGATCGTCCAGACTCGAGAGCCGGACCACTTCTCCATCCGGTTGGCGCTCCGTCACGACTACGAGCGGTTCGCCGAGATCGAGATGCAGACGCGCGCCCGAGACGGCTACCCGCCGTTCGGGCACCTGGCGCGCATCGTGGTGCAGGGGCCGGACGAACCGGAGGCGGGGCGCGTCGCCCGGGAGCTGCGCGACCAGCTCGGCGAGTGGATCGTCGACGACGACACCGCCCTCCTCGGCCCGGCGCCGTGTCCGATCGCGATGATCAACGGACAGGCGCGCTTCCACATCGTGTGCAAGGCGCTCCGGCGCTCCGGGATCCGCCGGTTCGTCCAGGTCGTGCGGGGCCGGCCCCGGCCGAAGGGGAAGCTGCGGCTGCTGCTCGACGTCGACCCGATCTCGATGCTCTGAGAGGAACGGAGGGAAGCCGATGGAGAGGACCGTCCTCGACTCGGGCTCGCGCGTGGCGGTCGCGCGGGTCGACACGCCGTACGGACCGATGCAGGTCGTCGCGGGGCCGGACGGGTTGCTGCGCATCGACCTCCCGGGGCGCCCGTTCGCCGATCCGGCGCGGGTGGCGGAGGAGGCGGGATACGCGCCGGAGGTGCGGGAGGACGGCCCCGAAGTCGCCCGCGCGCGCCGGCAGCTCGAGGAGGCGTTCGCGGGCCGACGTCGCCGATTCGACCTTCCGCTCGATCCGCGGGGCACCTCGTTCGATCGGGAGGTCTGGGCGGCGGTGGCGCGGGTGTCGCACGGCGAGGTCGCGACGTACGGCGACATCGCGCGCGCGGTCGGCCGGCCGACCGCGTTCCGGGCGGTCGGCGCGGCGAACGGGCGGAACCCGCTCCCGATCGTCATCCCGTGCCACCGGATCGTCGGCGCGGGCGGGCGACTCACCGGCTACGGCGGCGGGCTCGCCCTCAAGGAGGCGCTGCTGCGCGCGGAGGGGGTGCGGGTGCGATCCGGGCGGGCGACGACCGCCTGACCGTCGACGAGGTCACGCCTCGACGAGCCCCTCGCGGATGGCGTAGCGGGCGAGTTCGACGCGGTCGTGGATGTCGAGCTTCGACATCAGGTTCTGCACGTGCCCCTCGATCGTCTTCAGGCTGCGGCCGAGCAGCTCGGCGATCTTCTTCTTCGAGAGCCCCTGCGCGAGATAGCGGAGGACCTCGAGTTCGCGCGCGGTCAGCGTGCCGGTGCGCGTCTTCGTCGCCCCGAGTCCGACACCGTCGGGGCCGGCGATGATGCGTCCGGCGACCTCGTCGGAGAAGAAGACGCGGCCGGCCGCGACGCGTCGGATCGCCTCGAGGACCGTCTCGAACGGCTCCGACTTCGTCACGTACCCCTTCGCCTTCGCCTTCAGCGCCTCCTGGATGTAGTGGTCGTTGGAGTACGCCGAGAGGAACAGGATGCGCACCTGCGGCGCCTCCTGGTGCAGTCGCCGCGCCGCCTCGAAGCTGGCGAGCCCCGGCATGTCGACGTCGAGGACGAGGACGTCCGGCGCGTCGGTCCGCGCGCGCTCGAAGCCGGACTGGGCGTCGGCGGCGGCGCCGATCACCTCGATGTCCGGCTCGCCGGTGAGGCGCGAGCCGAGGGTGTCCCGGACGAGGGCGTGGTCGTCGACCAGGAGAACTCGGATGGGGCGGGTCGCGGAGTCGGTCATGGCAGCTCGCTGGGCAATCGGTCGGGAGAGTGGAGGATATCGTGCGCCGTGCGCACCAACCGCTCCATCGTGAACGGCTTTTCGAGGACGGGGTCGTCTCCGAGCGCGAGCGGTTCGGCGGCGAAACCTCCGCCCGTCACGAAGAGGATCGGGAGGTCGGGTGCGCGGGCTCGGAGCTCGTTCCGGATGGTCGGACCGGAGTGGCCGGGAAGGTCGACGTCGAGGATCGCCAGGCGGAGCTCGTCCCGCGCCCGCTCCGCGATCGCCAGCGCGTCCGGTCCGTCGACCGCCGACTCGACCCGATAGCCGGCGTCCTCGAGCGCGGTGATCAGGATCTCGCGGACGAACTCGTCGTCCTCGGCGACCATGACCAGCTCTCCCTCCGCTCGAGCCGGCGGAGCGGTCCTCGGGGCGGGCGGCCGCCCCTCCCGCGTGGCGCCGAGCGGGAAGCGGGCCTCGCGATCGCCGATCCCGCCGCGGGAGTCCTCGACGCGGAGGACGGCCTCCTCCCGCTCTCCCGACGTCTCGTGGAGGAGTTGGAGCGTGATCGGGCCGCCGGCGGGCGCCGCGTCGCGCGCCTGGACGACGAAGTCGACCAGGAGTCGCTGGATCCTCGTCGGGTCGTCGCGGATCCAGAGCGGCCGGGTCGGGAACGACTCGCGGAGCGTGACGGACGCCGGCAGGAGGCGGCGGAGGAGTCGCACCGAGTCGCGCGTCAGCGAGACGACGTCGATCTCGATCTGCTCGCCGGTCGGGTCCTGCGTCAGGCGGAGGAGGGCGCGCGTCAGCCCCGCCGCTTCGCGGACCGGCGCGAGCACGTCTCCCAGGATCGAGCGCGCGTCGTGTTCGGGCGGCAGGCGATCCGCGGCGCGATCGACGTGCGCGAGGATCACGGTCAGGAGGTTGTGGAAGTCGTGGGCGACGCCGCCGGCGAGCGCGCCGACCGACTCGCGGGGCGCGGTCGGCGCCTTGCTGTCGGTCGATAGAGGACTCGTTTCAGGGGTGAGCGAGGGGGCCGGCGAGGGCGGGGCGTCGGGCGCGCGCGCGCCGTCGCGCGAGCGCGTCGAACCGCGGCGCGCCAACAGGAACGTCAGGACGACGCCCGAGACGAACCCGCCGATGCCGACCAGCCAGATCGGGAGCGCGAGCGTACCGTCGTTCGTCTCGAGGAGTCCGTCCATTGAGCCACCGGTGCCACGGAGGGCGGCCGGTGGGCATCGGGACGGGGGGAGGAGGAACTCGATGCTCCGGCGCCGGTTCGGTCATTCCACACGATCCCGGATCGATTGCCAAGCGCGGGACGGTCGGTCGTCCGACAACCGGCGCGTCGTTCTGGGTTCGACGCGTGCGCGAACGCCTCGGCGAGCCGTCAGAGGATCGGCAGCGACGCCGGGTAGCGCCACGCCCGACCGTCCTTCGCGAAGATCGCGGCGAGGATCGGGAAGGCGATCCCCGCGACGTACAGCGCGATCCAGAGGAGCCACGCGAGCGGCATCAGGAAGATCGTGAAGAAGAGGGCGATCGCGACGACGCCGAGCAGGAGTTGGCTGATCATCCAGTTGACCGCGTTCCGGCCGTGGCGGTCGATCTCCGGGAACTCGTCGCGCTTGATCAGCCAGATCAGGACGGGAGCGACGTATCCCGCGAGCGGGACGAGGGCGCTGCTCAACATGCTGAGGTGCAGGGCGACGGCCCACCAACGGGCTTCCTGCTGATCGGCGTCGGTCGTCGAGTTCATCGCGGGCTCCGGGGATGCGTCGGGAGGGGGGCGCCGCCGCTCTTCCCGGCCGGCGCGCGGACCTCGATCTACCACGACGGGACCCCGGTATTCGATCCGGTTGCGGCCGTCCTCGAGACGGGTAGTCTGCCCCGGTCCCCCGAGATCGATCGGAGCTCTCATGGCCTCGTCGCCCGTTCGTCGCGCGCTCGCGCTCCTGGCCCCGGTCGTCGGCGCGGCGCTCCTCGCCGTCGGTTGCTCGAGGGAGGACGGCGCCGACGCCGGCGTGCGACGGATCGCGGTGATTCCGAAGGGGACGACGCACGAGTTCTGGAAGTCGATCCACGCCGGCGCGAACAAGGCGGGCGCCGAGCTCGGCGTCGAGATCCTCTGGAAGGGGCCGGTCCGGGAGGACGATCGCGACGACCAGATCAAGGTGGTCGAGGACTTCATCAGCCGCGGCGTCGACGGCATCGTCTGCGCGCCGCTGGACGATCGGGCGCTCGTCCGCCCCCTGAAGGACGCGGCGGGAGAGGGGATCCCGGTGGTCGTCGTCGACTCGAGCGTCGACTGGGACGGGTCGATCTCGTTCGTCGCCACCGACAACCACCGCGGCGGCGTCCTGGCCGCGCGACGGCTCGGTGCGCTGCTGGCGGGGGAGGGGACGGCGCTGGTGATGCGGTACCAGGAAGGGTCGGCCAGCACGATGAAGCGGGAGGCCGGTTTCCTGGAGACGATGGCGGCCGAGTTCCCGGGGATCGAGATCGTCTCGAGCGGGCGGTACGGCGGTGCGACGGTCGAGTCGGCGTACAAGACGGCCGAGAACCTGCTCGTCTCGTTCGCCGAGGTCGACGGGATCTTCTGCCCGAACGAGTCGACCACCTTCGGAATGCTCCGCGCGCTGCAGGACGCGAAGCGCGCCGGCGCGGTGAAGTTCGTCGGGTTCGACGCCGGCGAGAAGCTCGTCGAGGCGCTCCGTCGCGGCGAGCTCCACGGCCTGGTCCTGCAGAACCCGATGGCGATGGGCGAGCTCGGGGTCCGCGCGATCGTCGATCACCTCGCGGGCGAGCCGGTCGAGACACGGATCGACACCGGCGCCGTCGTGGTGACGCCGGACGACGTCGACGACCCGGCGATGGTCCGCCTGCACTCCCCCGACCTCTCGAAGTGGCTCGAGTGACCTCCGGCGCCGCCGTCCGCCCGTCCGACTCCGCGGTCGCCCTGAGGATGACGGGCGTCCGGAAGTCGTTCGGCGCGGTCCGAGCGCTCGACGGGGTCGACCTCGAGGTCCGGGTCGGCGAGGTGCACGCGCTCGTCGGCGAGAACGGCGCCGGGAAGAGCACGCTGATGAAGGTCCTCTCCGGGGCGCACGCGCCGGACGACGGGACGATGGAGCTGTTCGGGCGTCCGTTCGCGCCGGCCGGGCCGCTCGACGCGCGCGCCGCCGGCGTCGCGATGATCTACCAGGAGCTGAACCTCGCTCCGCACCTGACCGTCGCGGAGAACGTCCTGCTGGGCCGCGAGGAGCGCGGCCCGCTCGGGGTGATCGACCGCGCGCGCGGCGCGGCGCGGGTCGAGGCCGCGCTCGGCGCGCTCGACCACGCCGACCTGCGCGCGGACGATCGGGTCCGGGACCTCTCGCCGGGGGCGCGGCAGATGGTCGAGGTGGCGCGCGCGCTCGCGTTCGACGCGCGGGTCGTGGTCATGGACGAGCCGACCAGCTCGCTCGGGAAGCGCGACGTCGAACGGCTGTTCGAGGCGATCCGACGCCTGAGCGAGCGCGGCGTCGCCGTCGTCTACATCAGCCACTTCCTCGACGAGGTGAGCCGGGTCGGCGACCGGTACACGGTCCTCCGCGACGGGCGGAGCGTGGCGACCGGCGACCTCGCCGACGTCGGCCACGACCCGCTGATCGAGGCGATGGTCGGACGGACGATCGACGACGTCTTCCCGCGCGTCCCCCGGACCCCCGGCGATGTCGTGCTGCGGGTCGAACACCTCGCGGGTCGGGAGCTTCCGGTCGACGCCTCCTTCGAGCTCCGTCGCGGCGAGATCCTCGGGATCGCCGGGCTGGTCGGCGCGGGGCGGACCGAGATGCTCCGCGCGATCTTCGGCCTCGACGCGGCGCGCGGCGGCGCGGTCGACGGTCGCGAGCGGACCGGCCTCCTCTCGGAGAACCGGAAGGAGGAGGGGCTCCTCCTGAACCTCCCGATCGCGGTGAACGTCACCCTCTCGAAGCTCGACCCGTTCACGACGCTCGGCGTGGTCGACGCGCGGCGTCAGGAGGCGGCGACCGCGAGCTGGATCGATCGGCTCGGCGTCCGGTGCGTCGGCCCGCGGCAGCCGGTCGGCGCGCTCTCGGGCGGGAACCAGCAGAAGGTCGCGCTCGCGCGGCTGCTGCACCACGACGTCGACGTCCTCCTCCTCGACGAGCCGACGCGCGGCGTCGACGTGGCGAGCAAGGCGGAGATCTACCGGCGGATGGGCGAGCTCGCGGCGGCGGGGAAGGGGATCGTCTTCGTCAGCTCGTACCTCCCGGAGCTGCTCGGGGTCTGCGACCGGGTGGCGGTGATGCATCGCGGGCGGCTGGGGGCCCCGCGGCCGGTCGAGGAGTGGAGCGAGAACGCCCTCCTCGAGGAAGCGACGACGGGAGGGACGTGAACGCCTCGAAGCTGCTCCGCCTCGCCGGCCCGTTCGCCGGCCTCTTGCTGGTGCTCGTCCTCTTCCGGGCGCTCGCCGGCGAGAGCTTCCTCTCGGCCTACAACCTGAAGACGGTGCTGACCCAGACGGTGATCGTCGGGCTCGGCGCGGTCGGGATGACGTTCGTCATCGTCGCCGGCGGGATCGACCTCTCGGTCGGGTCGGTGATCGCGCTCGCGTCGGTGGTGACGGCGTGGTTCCTGCGGGAGGGGTTCGACCCGGTCACCGCGGCGTCGTGCGGAGTCCTCACCGGCGCGGCGTGCGGCCTCGTGAACGGCCTCGTGGTCACCTCGCTCCGGATCGTCCCGTTCATCGTGACCCTCGGGATGCTCGGCGTGGCGCGCGGGGCGGCGAAGTGGATCGGCGACGAGCAGAAGATCGACGCGCCGGCGAGCGGGCTCGGCGAGTGGATGTCGAAGGCGCCGGACCCGCCCTGGCTCGTCTTCGCGCCGGGGGTCTGGCTGATGTTCGGGCTCGCGGCGCTGATGGCGTTCGTGCTGCGGCGCACCGTGCTCGGCGTGCGGACGTTCGCGATCGGCTCGAACGAGGAGGCCGCGCGGCTCTGCGGCGTGCCGGTCGCGCGGACGAAGGTCTGGTTGTACGCGCTCTGCGGCGCGTTCGCGGGGCTCGCCGGCGTGATGCAGTTCGGACGGTTGACGGTCGGGGACCCGACGACGGCGATCGGGAAGGAGCTGGACGTGATCGCGGCGGTCGTGATCGGCGGCGGCAGCCTCGCGGGAGGCGAGGGATCGATCCTCGGCGCGATCGTCGGGGCGTTCCTGATGTCGTTCCTGGCGAACGGGTGCACCTTGGCGGGGGTGCCGAACTACGTTCAGGAGATGATCGTCGGGGGGATCATCGTGGCGGCGGTGGCGGTGGACCGAGTGAGGCACGGGCGCGGCGCTGCGCTGCGCTGAGCTGAAGTTCGCTGCGCGGGCCTGTGACACCGCTGCGCGGGGCGAGGTCCACTGCGCGTGGAGCGATGGACCGCTTCGCGGGTGTCCGCTGCGCGCGGGGCGGTGAACGCGTACGGGAGGGGAGGGGGCGTTCGCTGTCGGCCCGGCCCCTCGGGGGGAGGA
>JAUIEL010000623.1 GCA_030428825.1 bacterium | reverse complement strand
GGCGCGACCCGGTGCTGAACGCCGACCGGGACCCGTACTCCGAGCCGTTCCCGTTCTACGGTCGCCTCTACGCCGCCCAGGCGTACTACGTCCACCGGGACCCGGCCCTCTGGAGGATCTGGTACCCCCGGATGGTCGTCATGCTCGAGAGCTCCCAGAACGACGTGACGGGACATTTCAGCGGAAGCGACTACGGGCGCGTCTATGGGACGGCGATGTCGTGCCTGGTCCTTCAACTCCCGTTCCAGTATCTGCCGATCTTTCAGAAGTAGGCCTTGCCGACTCCGGCTCGATCGGCCGAAATGTCGGGGATTGCACCGTCCCCCGGAGGCTCTCATGTCCGCACCCCGTCCGCTGGCCCCGGCTCTCGTCGTGGCGGCCGCCCTGTCGGCCGCGTCGCCGGCGCCGCTCTCCGCCCAGAGCCCGTCCGACACGCTGGGCGCCACGGGGGTGAGCGAGAAGGTGACCGGGACGCTCGAGCGCCGCGGGCCGACGACGACCGGGGGCGGGCGCGTCCTCTCCGCGCGGCCGCGGGCGATCGCGCTCGCCGGTGAGGCCCCGGTCGAGTTCGCGGGGCTCCCTAGGTTCCGGTCGGCCCGTCCGCTGTACGGAGCGATCCGGCTGGCGCGCGAGCGGAAGATCTACTTCGCGCTCGACCAGTCCGAGCCGGCGACCCCCCTGTACGACGTGCTCGTGATCGACCTCGACCGGGACCGGGACCTGTCGGACGAGACGCCGATCGAGGGAACGAACCGCGTGTCCGACGAGCGCGCGCGGAGCTACACCGAGTTCCCGATCGTCACCGTCGACGACCTCTACTACTCCGGCGACGTGAAGGCCCCGTACTCGTTCCTCCTCTACGCCTGGTACCCGCCCGAGGGGCCCCTCGACCGCCTCTTCCTGAGCGCCGCGACGTGGTGCGAGGGGACGATCGACCTGAAGGGGACGGAGGTCCGGCTCTGTCTGTTCGACGAGAACGCGGACGCCCAGTTCGACTCGACGAACGAGTCGTGGTCGCTCACCGTCGGCGCCGACGCCGCCGGGGCGCGTCACCGCCCCGAGCAGCGTCATCCGATCGGCGTCCCGCTCCGCGTCGGCGGACTGCCGTGGCGGATCCAGTCGGCGTCGGCCGACGGCCTCGTCGTCTCGCTCGAGACGGAGACCGAGCACGAGACCGTCCAGGCCGAGCTCGCCGCCGATCCGCTCCTCCTCGAACCGCCGCGCGACTCGACCGACGCGGAGATCCTCTGGGTCACCGACGTCGACCTCGCGCGCCGGGCCGCGCGCTCGGAGGAGAAGCGGCTCTTCTACCTCTTCACCGCCGACTGGCCCGAGTCCGCGAAGCGCCTGCGGGAGCGGACGCTCCGCGACAAGGAGGTGGTCGAGGTGCTCGGGGAGTACGTCTGCGTCCGGAAGAACCCCGAGCGGGACGCCGAGCTGGCGAAGGCGCTCGGCGCCACCGTCCCTCCGACCTGCCTCGTCGTCGACGCCGACGGCCGCGTCCTCGCCCGCCAGATCGGCTACATCCAGGCCCGCTCGTTCGCCGCCTGGCTCCGAGAGAACAGGCGGTAAGGAACGCATTCGGGAACGTCTTCGCGTTCCCTACGGCGGAGGCCGAGACGGGGAGGTGTCTCCGACCCGCTCACGTCCTCGCGCGATGCGCCCGGCGTGGTTTCCGCGAGGTTTCGAGTCGCGCTGCGGGGTCGCTCTCGGAGAAGCCTCCCCGTCTCGGCCTCCGCCTCGCCCGCTCCGGACTTCCTCACCCGATTCCGGGGTAGGAAAGGGGGAGTCCGGTGAGGACCCATGAGATGGCGCTGGCGCGGGTTCCTCGCGCCGACGCCCATTCTCCGCGTCAGCGCCCTCTCCCCTGCTCTCGTTGCTCTCCCCTGCTCTCCTTGCTTCCCTCGTTCAGGCTCCCGCTCCGGTACCCCCGCAGGTCGACCGCCACGTGGGTCCAGCCGAGCTCGCGGAGGCGCTTCGCGATCGCCTCGCGGTCGCGGGTGACGGCGTCTCGGAGGTCTTCGGGGGCGAGCTCGAGGCGGGCGACGTCGTCGTGGTGGCGGAGGCGGCAGGTGCGGTAGCCGAGGCGGCGGAGGAAGCTCTCGGCGGCGTCGACGCGGGCGAGGACGGCCGGGTCGATGGCGGTGCCGTACGGGATGCGGGAGGCGAGGCAGGCGGAGGCGGGCTTGTCCCACACGTCGAGCCCGAGGGCGCGGGCGGCGACGCGGACGTCGTCCTTCCGGAGGCCGGCGTCCTTCAGCGGGGCGCGCACCTCGAACTCGAGCGCGGCGCGGTGGCCGGGGCGGTGGTCGTCGTCGTCGTCGAGGTTCGCGCCGAACGCCAGGTGGCGGAGCCCGGACGCGGCGGCGATCGGGGCGAGGGTGTCGAACAGCGCGTGCTTGCAGAAGTAGCAGCGCTGGGTGTCGTTCCGCCGGTACCGATCGTCCTCGAGCTCGCCGGTCGGGACGAACCGGTGGTGCACGCCGAGCGCGCGGGCGAGCTTCGTCGCGTCGTCGCGGTCGTGGACCGGGAGGGAGGGGGAGTCGGCGGTGACGGCGAGGACGCGGTCGCCGAGCTCGTCGGCGCAGACCTTGAGCAGCACCGCGGAGTCGACGCCGCCCGAGAAGGCGACGACGACGCCGCCCTCGAGCCGGCGGACCTCGTGGCGGAGGCGGTCGAGCGGCTCGGTCTCAGACACCGATCTTCCCCTCGCGGGGGGAGGACGGCGACGCGAACGGGCGCTTCGGGATGCGGCCGGCGAGGAACGCGTCGCGTCCCGCCGCCGCGCCGAGGCGCATCGCCCGGGCCATCCGGACCGGGTCGTCGGCGAGCGCGATGGCGGTGTTGAGGAGGACGCCGTCGACGCCGAGCTCGAACGCGATCGCGACGTCCGACGCCGTCCCGACCCCCGCGTCGACGATGACCGGCACCGAGAGCTCCTCCTTGATGAGGCGGATGTTGTGCGGGTTCAGGACGCCGAGGCCCGAGCCGATCGCCGAGCCGAGCGGCATCACGGACGCGGCGCCGGCCGCCTCGAGACGGCGCGCGACGACCGGGTCGTCCGACGTGTACGCCAGGACGGTGAACCCTTCGGCGACGAGGACCTCGGTCGCCTCGAGCGTGGCGATCGGGTCGGGGAGGAGCGTCCGCTCGTCGGCGATCACCTCGAGCTTCAGGAGCGACGTGTCGAGCATCTCCCGGGCGAGCCGCGCGGTGCGGAGCGCGGTCTCCTTGTCGTAGCACCCGGCCGTGTTCGGCAGGAGCGTGATCCGCTCGCGATCGATGTGGTCGAGCAGCGTCTCGCCGGCGGAGAAGTCGACGCGTCGGACCGCGACGGTGACGCAGTCCGCGCCCGACGCCTCGTGCGCGCGGGCCATGGTCTCGAAGTCCGGGTACTTCCCCGTGCCGACGATCAGGCGCGACCGCAGGGTGTGCGGGCCGAGGACCAGGACGTCGTCGTTGTCGGAGCTGCTCATGGGTCTCGTTTCCTGTCGGGCCGATCGGGCGGATCGGGCCGTACGGGGTCCGTCGGGATCGAGCGCCGCGACCGTTTCGCGGGGCCCGGGACGTCCCGGGGGGATCGTCAGCCGCCGCCGACGAACGTCACCACCTCGAGGCGGTCGCCCTCCCGGAGCGGGGTCTCGGCGTGACGCGCCTTCGGCACGATCTCGCCGTTCCGCTCCACGGCGACGAGGTCGACGCGGAGGTCGAGGAGCGCGAGCAGGTCCGACACGGTCGTCCCGGCCGGGAGCGCTCGCCGCTCGTCGTTCACGGTCACGTTCAAGTCCATCCGCCGAGTATAGCGGGGCGGTCTCGCCGGCGCGCGCGGCGGCCGCGGACTCAGTCGTCCCGCGTCCGGTCGCGCAGCCGCGCGAACCACCGTCGCTCGACCTCCGCCCGCTCCGACGAGAGCGCGTTCCAGAGGAGGTGACGCTCGAACAGGGCGTCCGCCTCGGCCGTCCGCCCGAGCGCGAGCGCGAGCTCCGCGAGTTCGAGGACCAGGCCCGCGCGGCGCGGCGTCCCTTCGAGCAACCGCGCCGCCCGGTCGAAGTCCTCGCCCGCGGCGAGCGTCGTGGCGAAGGCGAGCCGCACGTTCAGGACG
>JAUIEL010000622.1 GCA_030428825.1 bacterium | reverse complement strand
AAGACGAACGAGTCCTTCCTCGGGACGAACAGGTTCGGGAGCCCCTGCCGGGAGAGCGCCTCGAGCAGCGCCGGCACCTCGTCCTCGCGCACCGTCGCCACCACCGCCAGCCGCTCCCCCTTCCGCTCGTCCTCGACCGCGGTGACGCAGAACCGCTGCTCCCCCTTCGCGCCGTACGCCTCGTGCAGCGCCTCCTCGACCTTCCCGTGCGGCACCATCTCGCCGCCGATCTTCGAGAAGCGCGACAGGCGGTCGGTGATCTTCACGAAGCCGTCCTCGTCGACCATCGCGATGTCGCCGGTGTCGTACCAGCCGTCCTTCAGCACCTTCTCGGTCAGGTCGTCCCGCCCGAGGTACCCCTTCATCACGTTCGGCCCGCGCGCGAGGAGGAGTCCCGGCGTGTTCACGGGGAGCGGCGTTCCGGTCTCCGGATCGACGACCCGGACCGAGACCCCGGGGACCGGCGGACCGACGAAGCCGCGCTTCGAACCGGCCTGGTAGAACCCGGGCGCGCGGAACGACGGCACCCCCGCGGCCACGACCGGCGCGCACTCGGTCGCGCCGTACCCCTCCAGCGGACGGAGCCCGAACGTCTGCTCGAACTCCGCCGCCAGCCGCTCGGTCAACTTCTCCGCGCCGGCCATCACCAGCCGGAGCGAGCCGAACTGCTCCGGCGCGCAGCGACGCAGGTAGAGCTGGAGGAAGGTCGGCGTGGCGAGCAGGAGCGTCACCCGGTGCCTCTCGACCAGCCGCCCGACCGTCGCCGCGTCGAGCGGGTTCGGGTGGAAGACGACCGCCGCGCCGTGGTTCAGCGCGAACCAGAGCGACGTCGTCCCGAGCGCGTGGAAGAGCGGGAGGATCCCGAGCAGCCGGTCGTCCGGCGCGGGGCGGAAGACCTGCGCGATCGCCTCGACGTTCGAGTCGATGTTGAAGTGGGTGAGCTGGACCCCCTTCGGCTCGCCGGTGCTCCCGCTCGAGAAGAGGACCGTCGCCACGTCGTCGACGTCGATCGGCTCGGGCGCACCGCAGGCGCGCTCGATCCAGCGAGCCGGCGCCGTCGCGGCGAGGCACGCGGCCACGAGCTTCGCCCCGCGGCCGATCCGCGGCGCCACGTCCTCGAGGAAGACCGGCGGCACGCCCTCCGGCAGCTCGAGCTTCGCCTTCTCGAGGAAGGTCCGGCTGGTCACGACGTTCGCGAGCCCGGCCTGGCGGGCGGCCGAGCCCATCCCGGCCGGCCCCGCGGTGTAGTTCAGGTTGACGACGGTCTTCCCGGCGATCGACGCCGCGACGTTCGTCAGCGCGCCGGCGACGGACGGAGGCAGGAGGAGGCCGACCCGCTCGTGGCCGTCCCACTCCGGCCGGAGCGCCCGCGCCAGCGCGATCGCGCCGGTCGCCGCCGCGAACCGCGACGTCCCACCGCGCGCCTCGTCGTGGAGGGCGAGCCGCAGCGGCCGCCGCCGCGCCGCCTTCAGGAACGTCCGGTGCAGCGGCCGGCGCGCGTGCTTCCGCTCGGCCCACGCGACCTCGCCGAGCTCTTGAACGGCGTCGCGCACCTCCGCCACCGGCGTCCCGGGCGGCAGCGGCGTCCCGTACGAGACGGTCACGGGGTACGGGATCTCCTCCGGGAGCTTGAACAGGAAGCGCCCCTTCGCGAACGAGAAGATGCTCCCCCACATCCGGTCGAGATGCACCGGGACGATCGGCGCGGGACGCCCCTTCGAGATCCGCTCGAGCCCGCGGCGGAACGGCAGGAGCGCGCCCGTCCGCGTGATCTGCCCCTCGGGGAAGATGCAGACGACCTCCCCCTCCTCCAGGAACCGCCCCGCCTCCTTCAGCGCCCGGAGGATGCCGCGCGGCCCGCCGGTCGCCTCGATCGGGATCGCCTTCATCAGCTTCAGGAACGGCTTCGCGAACGTCCGCTCGAACTGCCCGCGGTCGACGATGAAGCGGACCGGACGGTCGAGCGTCGCGATCAGGAGGAGGCCGTCGACGAACGAGACGTGGTTCGGCGCCAGGAGGACGCCGCCGGTCTCCGGGACGTGCTCGCGCCCGAGCACCTTCACCCGGTAGAGGGTGTGCGTGACGAGGAACAGGACCAGCCGGAGGAACGCCTCGGGGAGGAGCCAGAGCGCCCACGCCGTGCCGAGGAGCGTCAGGCCCGCCGCGCCCAGCGCGATCCCCCGCGGCGACAGCCCGGCGAGCGCCATCTTCCATCCGAGCCACGACCCGACGAGCATCCCGAGGAAGACGAAGACGTTCGACAGCGCGATCACCGCGCCCCGATGCCCGGCCGGCGCGCGCCACTGCAGCAGCGCGTTCAGGGGCACGACGAGGAGCCCGCTGGAGAGCCCGAGCAGCGCCATCAGGACGCACGTCCCGGCGAACCCCGGGCCGATCCACCCGAACAGGAGCGTGAAGACGCCGAGCCCGACCGCGCCGAGCGGCACGAGGCCGGTCTCGATCTTCCCGTTCGAGAGCCGCCCCGCCAGGACCGCGCCGACGCCGACGCCGAGCCCGAAGACCGCCATCGGCACGCCGGTCAGCGACTCGTCGAGGCGGAGCACCGTCGCGGCGTAGACCAGCAGGTCCTGCCCGAGGAGGCTGGCGACCGCCCAGAACCAGGTCGACCCGAGGATCGCGAGGAGGAGCGCCCGGTCGTCGCGGACCACGGCGACCGCGGCGGCGACGGTCCCCCGGAGGCTCCCCTCGGTCCGCGCCGGCGGGGTCCGCGGGACGCGGAGGGCGACGACCAGGCCGACCGCCGCGAGGCCCGCGAGCGCGACCGCGGCGAGCGCCGGCCGCTCCCCCGCCGCCCCGACCAGCCACGGTCCGAGCGCCGTCCCGGCGATGATCGCCACGAACGTCCAGAGCTCGAGCTGCCCGTTGGCGCGCGAGAGGTCCTCGTGCGGGACGAGCTCGGGGAGGATCCCGTACTTCGCGGGGCTGAAGAGCGCGCTCTGCACCCCCATCCCGGCCAGGACGACCAGGAGCGCGGCCTCGGCCGTCGGGTCGAGGAACAGGAGCGCCGCGCCGGACGACAGGAGGAGGAGCTCCAGCCCCTTCGTCGCCAGGACCACGCTCCGCTTCGAGACCCGGTCGGCGAGCGCGCCGGCCGGGAGCGAGAAGACGAGGAGCGGCAGGGTGAAGACGACGAAGGCGAGCATCGTCTTCGTCTGCGACGCCACCTCCCGCTCGGCGTCCGGGAGGTCGACGAGCGTCCGCCCGGCGAGGACGACGACGAGCAGCTTCCACGCGTTGTCGTTGAACGCGCCGAGGAACTGCGCGACGAGGAGAGCGCCGAGACGGCCGCGCCGTCCGCCGTGGGGTGCGTCCGCCATCGCCCCGTTCTACCGGATCGCCGCGTCGTTCATCGCGTCCGGTTCCTCCGCCGCGTACCCGACCCGACTCGAGCCGACGCGCGCTCAGGCGCCCGCGGGGACGCGGTCGGAGCGGGGGCGCACCGTGCTCGCGACCGACGACCGCCCCTCGACCGAACGCGCGAAGGTCCGCATGGCCCGCAGCCGCACCCGCTGGGCGAGAACGGCCGCGATGCGCGGGTCGTCCGGCAGCGCGTGTCGAAGTCGTTCGTCGTTCCGATGGTCGCTCGCCGGCATCCGGGGCCCCTTTCCCACTTCTCGGTGCGTGACGTCCTTCGTCCCGCCCGAACATCGGCCGCGCCCCCCCGTCGACTCCAGCGGATTCCCGTCACCAGGCGGCCCGGACGTCGTCCGGCCGGGGACGGACGGCGCACGCGTCCGCCGCCCGGGCGCGGAACGACCGGGCGAGGGTCCGCATCGCCGCCAGGCGCTCCCGCAGCGCGAGCGCCGCCGCGAGCCGCGGGTCGTCCCGCAGCGCCGCGCGGAGCCGATCCTCAACGTCCCGGCGGTCGATCGGGTCCATCGGGAGGATCCTCCTTCGGGGTGGGGACGGACGGGGACGGCGGGGCGGCGGCGAACCGCCCCGGGGCGCGGACGTGCTTCGACGTCCTCTGGGGGTGGGGCTTCTTCATGACGGTTCCTCTCGAAACGGCGGCCTGGAAAGCGTGAAGACCCGCCGGGCTCGCGGGGCCCGGCGGGTCTTCGTTCGTTCGGTCCTCGGATCGAATCGACGCGACTAACCGGGCCGGCC
>JAUIEL010000621.1 GCA_030428825.1 bacterium | reverse complement strand
CGCCTCGTCGTAGACGCCGCGCGGGCCGACCGGGTTGACGTTCCCCCAGTACTCCTCGGTCTGCGGGTGGACGAGCGGGTCGCCGTAGCACTCGGAGGTCGACGCGAGGAGGAAGCGGGCCCCCTTCGCCTTCGCCAGCCCGAGCGCCTTGTGCGTCCCGAGCGACCCGACCTTCAGCGTCTGGATCGGGTACTCGAGGTAGTCGATCGGGCTCGCCGGCGACGCGAAGTGGAAGATGTAGTCGATCGGCCCCTCGACGTGGATGTAGTTCGTCACGTCGTAGTGGATGAACGAGAACCGCTCGTCCTTGAAGAGGTGCTCGATGTTGGCGAGGTCCCCCGTGATGAGGTTGTCCATCGCGATCACCTCGAGGCCGTCGGCCAGGAGGCGATCGCAGAGGTGGGAGCCGAGGAACCCCGCGCCGCCCGTCACCAAAGCTCTGGCCATCTCTTGCTCCTCAGTTCGTCGGTCGCCGCGGACGGCGGACGTGGATCGCGTGTCCGGGGCTCACGTGGATCCGCGCGCCACGCAGGCGCGCCGTCCCCGTCCCCTCGATTCGGACTCCGTCGGCGGTCGGCTCGGCCCGGACCTCGGCGTCGAGCCGGAGCGGGACGCCGTCCCAGTCCGCGTCGGCCGGCGGCGCCTCGACGGCGGCCTCCCGGACGATCGGGATCTCGACCTCGTGCCCGGGGCGGACCGCGCCCTCGCCGATCGGCGTCACCGGACCGCGGACGACGACGTCGCCCGGCCCGGCGTTCCGCACGACGTGGCGGCGATCGAGCGGGTCGAGCGTCACCCGGAACGTCGTCCCCCGCGCCTCGACCTCGGTCCCGCCCGGGAGGCGGAGCGTCAGCGGCTCGGTCCGGACGTCGACGTGAAGGCGCCGCAGCTCGGTCAGCTCGACCACCCGGCGGCCGCGGGCGTCGCGGCCGACGATCAGGTGGGTCTCGCCGGAGCACCGCAGCAGCGACCGGTCGCCGAGGAAGTAGATCTCCGAGCCGGCGTGCGGCCCCTGTCGGAGCCCGTCCCCGCGCCGGAGCGTGGCGACCTTGTCCCAGTGGAACAGCTTCACCTCGGACCGCGCGAGGCCGTCGAGCTTCGCCACCGGATCGGTCAGACGCGTCAACCGGGCGATCGGCGCCTCGGTCGGCGCCGCCACCTCGAGCCGGTCCGACGCCGTCTCCGGCGGCAGCAACAGGGTGAGCAGGAGCAGCAACGGTCCGGACATCGCCGGCAGACGCCTCCAGGTTTCCGGACGGCCGCGTCCTCCCCCGCGTGGAGAGGGGACCGAAAAAAGGGGGGCACGAGGCCCCCCTTCCTATCGACCGGATTCGCCGAAGAGTGAAAGTCTAGGGGACGGAAGGCGGCGCTCCAAAACAAGGTTGCCGCAAGAACGCCGAAAGCGGTCAGCAGCAGTCGGGGCCGCACGCCTCGGGCGTCGCGGCGGGCCGGGCGTCCCCGTCCCCCTTCGTGGCGCGGGCCGGCCTCCGCACGACGCCCGTCGAGCAGACGAACGGCGCCGCATCCTCAAGCGGGACCTCGACATACGGCGGAATCCCCACGATCGATTCGGCGTACGGAGCGGACGTCAGGATCCCGAACGTCTTGTCGCAGACGGCGATCCGCTCCCCCCGGACCAGCCGGTGCCCGTCGTCGTCGAGCACCTCGCGCCACGGCCCGCGGTAGACGACCGCCTGGTTCCGCTCGAGGCACGGTCCCTCCTTCCCCTTCCGGGCGGTGACGGTGACCGACCGGAACTCGTACCCGTCGACGACCCTCCACGGCCGGTCGCCGCGGCTCTCGATCTCGATGGCGTGGAAGCCCGCCTCCTCGAACGCCTTCAGGAAGAGGTCCTCCCGGAACGCGCCGGAGAGGCAGCCGCTCCAGAGCTCGGGGTCGTTCCTCATCGCCTCCGGCAGGTCCTCGTCGACGACGATGTCGCTGATCGCGACCCGCCCGCCGCGCCTCACGACCCGGTGGATCTCCGCGAAGAGCGCGCGCTTCTCCTCCTCGCGGACGAGGTTCAGCACGCAGTTCGAGACGACGAGGTCGACCGACTCGTCCGGGATCAGGGGGGCGTCGCGCCGCCAGACGTCGACCTCCGCCCGGAGCGCGTCGAGGTCGGCGGCGGCGGCGACCGGACGCTCGCGCAGGCGCGCGTCGAGCCGCTCGACGTCGAGCCGGAGATCCTGGATCCGCCCCTTCCGGAACTCGCACGCGTCGTACCCGAGGCGCTCCGCCACGACCGGGCGGTTCCGCTCCGCGACCTCGAGCATGTCGTCGTTCATGTCGACGCCGATCACGCGTCCGTTCGGGCCGACCCGCCGCGCCGCGACGAAGCAGACCCGACCGGCGCCGGACCCGAGGTCGAGGACGACGTCCCCCTCCCGCACGAATCGGCTCGGGTCGCCGCAGCCGTAGTCCTTCTCCACGACCTCGGCCGGGAGGAAGTCGACGTCCTTCGGGTCGGCCGGGACGGGGCAGCAGAGCGCCTCTTCGCGCTGGCGGGCGCCGCCCGAGTAGCGGGATCGGACGGCGGCCTCGACGTCGAGGGGAGCGGTGGAGTCTTCGGGGGACATCGGGGAGTCCTTCGGGATCGGGGCGCGGACGTGAAGACGCCCGGCGGGCGGACCGGGTCAGGTGATCTCGCTCTCGACCGGGTAGACGGGGCCCTTGAACGACTCGGTCGACATCACGTCCGGCGGCGCCTGCAGCTTCTTCGGCTCGGGCGGCGCCCCGTCGACGCGCACGATGCCGGCGAGGTCGAGGTCGAAGTCGACGCGGTCCTTCGGGTCGAGGACGACGAGCTCGGAGAACCGCTTCTTCAACACGAGCCGGAGGTGCTCGGCGGCGGTCCCGGCGTTCCGAACGTCCCGCACGAGGTAGCGGACGTGGATCTGGTATCGGTTCCGGCCGACCCGGCGGGCGCGGACCTTCGCCCGGGCGATCTCCGGGACCTGGCCGGCCGTGGCGCGGAGCGCGCGCTGGATCGCGGAGAGGGCGATGCGCGTCGTCCCTCCCGGGGCCCGCGAGGTGATGAACGCGCGCGCCGGCGTCTGGGAGAGCGAGTAGAGCGAGAACTGGACGACGTTCAGGTTCAGGACGACGATCACCGCGGCGACGACGAGCGACGGGACCGGCTGGGAGGTCACCAGGTCGACGCCGCGGGCGAGGAGCGTCGGCTCGCCGGCCGGCAGCTCGCGCACGAGGTCGTAGATCAGCGTCCCGGCCAGCCCGAGGGCGAGCAGCCGGTTCAGCACGGCGGTCAACAGCGAGACGAAGCGCCAGGTCGCGTCCATGGCCTCACCCTAGTCTCCCCGGGCGGCGCGCTCCAGCCGCAGTCCGGAGTTCCGCGCGCGCTCCCCGGTCGGCCGTCAGACCGACAGGAACCCCTCGAGGAACGACGTGTCGACGTCGCCCGACTCGAAGCGGGGGTGCCGCATGATCCGCCGGTGCAGCGGGAGGGTCGTCTTCACCCCCTCGATGACGTACTCGTCGAGGGCGCGCCGGGTGCGGGCCAGCGCCTCCTCGCGCGTCTCGCCCCAGACCACGAGCTTCGCCATCAGCGAGTCGTAGTGCGGCGGGATCGTGTACCCGGCGTAGACGTGCGAGTCGATCCGGACGTGCGAGCCGCCCGGCGAGAAGTAGGCCGTGATGGCGCCCGGGCTCGGCCGGAAGTCGTCGTCCGGGTCCTCGGCGTTGATCCGGCACTCGATCGCGTGCCCGTGCAGCCGGACGTCCTCCTGGCGGACCGACAGCGGCTCGCCGGCGGCGATCCGGAGCTGCTCCCGCACGATGTCGATCCCGCTGATCATCTCGGTCACCGGGTGCTCGACCTGGACGCGGGCGTTCAGCTCCATGAAGTAGAAGTCGAGGTTCTTGTCGACCAGGAACTCGACCGTCCCGGCGTTGACGTACCCCGCCTCCTCGCAGAGCCGCTTCGCCGCGTCCCCCATCTGCGTCCGGAGCGACTCGTCGAGCACGGGCGACGGCGCCTCCTCGACCACCTTCTGGTGACGTCGCTGCAGCGAGCAGTCGCGCTCGCCGAGGTGGATGATGTTGCCGTGCCCGTCGGCGAGGATCTGGACCTCGACGTGCCGCGGGCGCTCGATCAGCTTCTCCATGTAGACCGAGG
>JAUIEL010000620.1 GCA_030428825.1 bacterium | reverse complement strand
CCGAGGCCGACGCCGCGCGCCGCGGCGTCGGTGGCCGCGCCGTTCACGGCCTCCGCCGTCTCCTTCGCCATCCCGAACGACCCGTCGTCGAGCCCCGCGCCGACGTCCTCCGACGAGCGCCCGACGGTGGCGATCTCGAAGTCGTGGATGACGCCGGCGCCGTTCAGGGCGACCGCGGTCACGACGCCCCGCTCGAGGAGGTCGATCACCAGCGGCGACAGTCCGACCTTGATCACGTGCGCCCCCATCCCGAGGACGACCGGAGCCCCGGCCTCCCGCGCCCGCACGATCGCGTCGACGAGCTCCCGGAACGCGAGCCCGGCGTGGATCGTCGGGATCGACTCCATCAGGGCGTCGAACCCGGGCCCCGGCTCGACCGGGCGCGCGAACCCCGCCTCCTCGACGAGGCTCGGCCGCCCCTCCAGCGGGACGGTCCGGATGCGCGAGAGGTCGATCGGCTCGATCGGTCGGTCGGACGTCACGTCGTCCCCTCCAGCCGCGACGGCTCCGTCCGCTCCGCCGCCGGAGCCGGACCGTCGCGTCGCTTCTTCCGCTTCTTCTTGTCCCGCCACCGCCGATGGAGCCAGTTCCACTGCTCGGGATGCCGGCGGACGACCGCGCCGATCGAGTCGCTCACCGCCTGGGTGAGCCGCCGGACCTCGTCCTCTCGCGGCGCGTCCGGGTCCGGCCAGAGCGGCGGCTCGAACTCGAGGCGGAAGCGGGGCGCGGGGTCGACCCGGATGCCGTAGCCGCCGAGCATCGGCAGCCCGAACCGGACCGCGAGCTCGGCGGCGGCCCGGAACGTCGACGCCGGACGGCCGAGGAAGTCGACCTCGATGCCGCTCCGGCCGGCGTGCTGGTCGAGGAGCATCGCCACGCAGCCGCCGCTCCGGAGCGCGCGCACGATCCGCGGCAGGCCGCCCTCCTTCGGGATCACCGACAGGGCGTACTCCGCGCGGCGCTCGGTCAGGTACCGGTCGATCCGGGGGTTGTCCATCGCCCGGCCGACCGTGTGGAGGCGCATCCCGAGCGGCTCGCCGAGCGCCGCGATCACCTCCCAGTTCCCGACGTGCGCGGACCAGACGACCGCCCCCTTCCCCGGGGCGAGGGCCGCGTCGACGTGCTCCCGGCCGGTCACCTCGACCAGGTCCTCGAGCCCCCGTCGCCGGAGGAGGCGCGGGAAGAGCGCCAGCTCGACGCCGACCCGCATGAAGTTCCGGAAGACGGCCTTGGCCGTCGCCTGGTGGCGCGCGTCGTCCGGACTCCCCCCGAACACCCGGGCGAGGTTGTCGGTCGCCGTCGCCCGGTGCTCTCGATCGAGGCGAAACGCGACGTCCCCGAGTCGGTCCGAGAGCCAGAAGGTGGCGGACGACGGCAGGGCCCGCACGACGCCGAGGAACCCCCTCAACGCCGCGTACTCCGCCCAAGTCCGCACCGAGCCCTTGTCGCGCGCCATGTCCGGGGCCCATCGCAACGGACGCGATCGGCCGGTTCAAGGGGCGGCGTCGACCGCCTCCGGCGACGTCCGGTGTTTCGAGAGAATCGTGCCGATTCCCTTGTCTGGGCTCCTCCTTCTGCGTATCGTAGGGGCTGAATCGTTGATTCGTGCCCTGAGCCAGTGGGTTGCCTGCTACGGTGTAAAACTCTTCTCCCCTTCTTCCCCTTTTCCCGGAGTTTCCCTCTGGCTCTTTATCTCGAAGGGGCGTCCTCGCGCAGCGCGCGGGGACGCCCCTTCTCCTTGCACCGGGCCCGTCCGCGTCACGCGAGCGCGCGGAACAGGAAGTCCTGGAGCTGGTGGATCTGATCCTTCGCCAGCCGCTGGCCGGCCTGGGAGATCGCGTACATCCCGAGCACGACGCACGCGATCAGCGGCAGGCCGAGGAGGCCCCACGCGTCCTCGCTCGCCATCCACTGGCTGACTCCGAACAGGAAGCAGGTGAAGGCGGCGAACACGAGCGTCACGTAGACGAACGCGAACATCGTCCAGACGCTCGGGTGCGGGCCGAGCAGCGTCCGGACGACGCTGCCCCCCTCGGTCGACTCGACCTCGAGCGACATCCGCGGCGACCAGTAGTGGCGGATCGAGTCGTCGAGCATCAGCTCGAGGTGGTGCCCGGCGAAGGCCGCCCGCACCGTCCCCCCGGGCTCCTCGAGCTCGGCCCGGATGCGCGCGATCACGTCCTCCGGCGGGTGGAGGGTCAGGACGTGGTAGCGGGGGCGCATCGGGCGGATGATCACGGCCCGCCCAGTCTCGCCGCACCCCGCGCTCGGGACAAGGGGGCGGCGCGCCCGCCCCCGCGCCGCGGACGACGCCTCAGGCGACGCGTTCCTCGTACTCGTCGAGCTTGATGCCGATCCGCTTCGACACGCCGTTCTCCTCCATGGTGACCCCGAAGATCACGTCGGCGTAGCTCATCGTCCGCTTCGAGTGGGTGACGATGGCGAACTGCGACTTCCCGATGAAGTCGGCGAGGAGGTTGCAGAACCGCTCGATGTTCGCCTCGTCGAGCGCCGCGTCGACCTCGTCGAGGATCGCGACCGGCGCGGGCTTCGCCTTGAAGAGCGCGAACAGGAGTCCGACCGCCGTCATCGTCCGCTCGCCGCCGGAGAGGAGCGTGATCGACCGCGGGTCCTTCCCCGGCGGTCCGGCGATGATCTCGATCCCGGCCTCGAGGACGTCGACCCCCTCCTGGAGCATCACGTCCGCCTTGCCGCCGTGGAACAGCTTCCGGAACAACGTCTTGAAGTGCGTCCGGACCGCGTCGAACGTCTCGACGAACTTCTCGCGCGAGACCGCGTCGAGCTCGGCGATGGTCGCCTCCAGCGACTTCCGCGACTGGTCGAGGTCGCCGCGCTCGCGGGTCAGGAACTCGTGCCGCTGCTCGACCTCCTCGAGCTCGTGGATCGCGTCGAGGTTGACGTTCCCGATGCGCGAGATCTTGTCGCGCACCTGCCCGAGCTCCTTCGTCACCTCGTCGAGCGGCGGGACGTCGGTCGCGTCGAACTCCGCCAGCCGCTCCTCGATGTCGAGCGAGATCTCGTCCCGGGCGCGCTCGCGGAGGGAGCTCAGCCCCATCTCCAGCTCGCGCTCCGACAGCTCGAGCTGGTGGAGCCGTTCGCGCGCCTGCTCCCGCGCCTCGGCCGCGGCCATCGCCTCGCGCCGCGCGAGGTCGAGCGCGCCCCCGCTCTTCTCGATCTGCCCCTCGAGCTCGACGATCTTGTCGCGGATCTCGACCTCCTCGTCGCGCAGCCGATCGATCGCCTCGACGAGGCCTTCCGCGGCCGTCGCCGCCTCCTCCCCGCGCGCGAGGAGCGTCGCCCGCTCGGTCTCGAGCCGCCCCCGGACCGCCGCCTGCTCGTCGAGGCCTCGCTTCACGAGCGCCAGCTCGCTGGTGACCGCCCGCACGCGCTCGTCGAGGCGCACGACCTCGCGGGCCGCCGTCGCCTCCTCGCCGACCAGCCGCTCCAGCTCGTCCGCCTCGTCCTCGCGCCGCGCCGCCTCCCGACGCCGCTCCGCCTCCGCCTCCTCGCGCTCGCCTCGGGCGCCGCGGAGCGCCTCGTCGACCTCGGCCCGGCGGGTCCGGACGTGCCCGGCGTCCCGCTCGAGCTCCGCCCGCTCGCGTGCCCCGACCGCGAGCTCACGACGGTAGATCGCCGCGCGCTCGGCCAGCCGCTCGCCGCGCGACCGCCCCTCGGCGATCCCCGCGTCGATCTCCTTGATCTCCTGCTCCGCCTCCGCGACGAGCGCCGTCCACTCCGCCGCCTCGGCGCCGATCCGCGCCTCCTCCTCGGCGAGCTTCCGGAGGTCCTCGCCGAGCGCCTCCGCCTCGGCCTGCAGGCGGTCCCGCTCGGCCTTCCGCTCGACGAAGCCGAGGGTCCGCTTCTGAGGCGGGTCGGCGAACGCGCCGCTCGCCTCGAGCCGCGCCCCCTCCCGCGTGACCAGGAACCGTCCGGAGCCGAGGTTCGCGAGGAGGTCGGCCTCGTCGTCGACCAGCCGCGCGCGCCCGAGGAGCGAGCGGAGGAGCGCCGCGAGGCCGTCCCCCTCCTCGAACTCGACGCCGTCGACCAGGGACGCGCCCGGGGCGTCCGCGTCCGGCGCGTCGGGGGGCGGCATCGACCCGAGGACCAGGAACGTCGCGGC
>JAUIEL010000619.1 GCA_030428825.1 bacterium | reverse complement strand
GCTCCGGCGTCGGAGATCACGACCACGCCGCCGCACTTCTTGCACTTCGCCTTCGTCCCCTGGAACGAATCGGGGATCTTGAACTTGGCGTCGCACCCACCGCAAACGCCGCTCCGATCGGTCATGCCTGGCTCCTTGGAAGTCGTCGTCCGCGTCTCGAGCGGGACGCGAAGCGGTCCATGCTAACAGCCGCGCGCCGGTCGGTCATCGTCCGACCCGGCGCCGTGAGAACGGCGATCAGCCGTCCTCCTCGCCGAACGTCGGGGCGGGCGGGCCGGTGTACGAGTTCTTGTTGTCGCGCCACCAGCCGAACCACTTCCGGCGATTCGCCTCGTTGTCGGTCGCCCCTTCGCCGAGGAGCGAGCCGGTGTTCATGCCGGGCACGATCGGGTGACTCGCGCCGGTCAGGTCGGTCAGCGCCTGCGCGATCCGCGTTGCGACCTGCAGGTCCGCCTCGTCCTCGAAGTCGAGCGGCACGAGCGCGTTCAGCAGGTGCGGGACCGAGTGCTTGCCGATCTCTCGACCAGTCGCGCGCGCCCGGCCTGCCTCGACGGTGGCGGAGAGGTCGCTCAGCATCTGGATCTGCCGCGCGATGTCCGACCCGACGGACTTCGGCTCGTCGGCGTACGGCTCGACCGCGGAGACCTCGCCCAGCGGGTTCCGGCGCCGGCCGATCCGGTCGAGCGCCGTCGCGCCGGAGCGGCCTCCCCGGTCGTCCGCGGCCTCGGCGATCGCCTCGACCGTCGTGATCGGCTCGCGCTCGATCTTGGCGAGCTTCCACTGCCCGCCGGTCCCGACGAAGTGGAGGACGACGTCCTGGATCGTCTCGTCGAGGTTGTTCTTCAGGCGCGCCGCGACCTTCCCCTTGCCGGAGCCGAGCCGGAGCACCTCGGTCGACTCGACGGTCGTCGCCTTGGCGAACCGGCGGGTCGCGTCGTCGCCGGCGACGAGGTTCAGGTACGCGTCGTACTTCCCGTACTGCTCGTCCTGCGCGAGGTCGGACCACGCCACCGTCTCGAGCCCCTCCTTCATCCGGTCCTCGTGCATCTCGCCGTACGCGACCCACCCGGGGAGGCGGGGATCGGCCGGGTCGCGCAGCGCCTCCAGGAGCTGCCGTGCGCGGCGGGCGAGGAGGTCCTCGGGGGACATCGCGTCGTCGTCGGCCGCCGCCTTGGTCGGGGACCGCTCGAGCCGCTTCTCCGGCGCGACCTCCGCGGCCGCGGCGGGCTCGTCGTCGAGGGTGGAGCTGGTCTTCGCCATCGAGACCACGAGAAATCCGATCAGGATCGCCCCGACGCCGATCCCCGCGTACACGATGGGGCCGTGGTCGGTCTTCGATCGCGGCGCGGAGTGGAGGGCGACGGCCCGGAACTCCTGTTGGCACTTCGGGCAGCGGATCGCCTTGCCGATGGTGTCGACCTTGACCTTGAAGCGGGCCTTGCACGACGAGCAGGCGATGAACGGCATGGGCGATGTCTCCCGAGGAGCGAGGGGGTCGGCCGCGTGGGCCGCCCGGGCGGCGTTGCCGTCACCCGACGGCCAACCTAACATAAGCCTCGGCCCTGCTTTTTCGAGGCCGGCCGACGGGGCCGAAGGACGGAGTGGACGATGACGCGCTCGACGATCGGAGTTTCGGCGACGCTCTGGATCGCGCTCGCCGCGGGGACGCTCGCCGCGGGGACGGGGGACGCGCTCGCGGGCGGCGGCGGCTCGAAGACCGGCCCGGCCCCCGCGCCCCCGCCGAAGTACGCGAGCCCGCCGAAGTACGCCGGCCCGCCGAAGGCCGCGCCGCCGCCGAAGTTCGCCCCGCCGCCGACGCCGGCGAAGGCGCCGGGCGCGGGGACCCCGGCGAAGCAGTTCGCCGAGAGCCCCGCCCTCGCGGGGAAGCACGTCGAACGGCCGTTCGGGTCGACCGGCGAGGGCCGCCCGTTCGCCCCGACGGGGGAGGGGCGCCCGTTCGGGTCGGTCGGCGAGGGGCGTCCGTTCGGGTCGACCGGGGAGGGGCGTCCGTTCGGCTCGATCGGCGAGGGACGTCCGTTCGGGACGATCGGCGCGCCGACGCCGACCGGCCCGCTCACGGTCCCCGCCCCCGACGCCCCGGCGCCGACCCCGGGGCCGTCGCTGCCGATCCCCCGTCGGCTCGTGCCGAACCCGTACGTCGTCCTCCCGCCGCCGTCCTCGCTGACGGTCGAGCCGCCGCCCGAGCCGGTCGCCGCGCCGCCGGCGCCCGTCCCGCCGCCGAGCGAGCCGCTCGCCCCCGCGCCGTCGCCGCCTCCGTCGCTCGCCCCGACCGACGCGGAGATCCGCCTCGCGACGACGCTCGCCGAGCGGGGGCGCGACCAGCTCGCCGGCGGACAGCCCTACCTCGCGGAGGTGACGCTCGTCGGCGCGGTCCGCCTCTTCCCGGACGACCCGGTCCTCCGGCTCGACCACGCGTTCGCGCTCCTCGGCGCGGGGTACGCGCACGCCGCCGCGGCGGAGCTCCTGCGGGGGCTCACGCTCGATCCGGACCTCGTCGATCGGACGCTGAACGTCGTGGCGCCGTACGGGTCACAGGAGCGGGCGCGCGACGCCGTCGACGTGGCCGAGCGGTACCGGACCGCCTTCCCGCTCGACAGTCACGGCCGGTTCCTGTGCGGCTTCCTGGCGTTGCACCTCGGCGACCTCGAGCGGGCGAAGGCCGAGTTCGAGGCGCTCGACCGGGCCGACCCGGAGTTCCCGTTCGCCCGGACCTTCCGCGCCCGGACCCGGAACGCGGCGGTCGCTTCGCCGCCCTCGCCGCCCGCGCCGCCCGAGTCGCCCGAGACGGTGGACGCCGACGGGGCGCCGGACGCCGACGGCGCGGCCCCGCGCGATCGGTGAGCGCCCGCCGCGCCGAGGAGGAGACCGAGCGAGGCCGCTGGCCGCGCCCCGACGGCGCGGGGAGCGGCGACGGCACGTTCCGGCTGGCGTCCGAGTACGAGCCGACGGGCGATCAGCCGGGGGCGATCGACACCCTCGCGCGGGGCGTGGTCGACGGCGAGCGGGACCAGTGCCTGCTCGGCGTGACCGGCAGCGGCAAGACGTTCACCATCGCGAACGTCGTGCAGCGGGTGCAGCGTCCGACGCTGGTGATCGCCCACAACAAGATCCTCGCCGCGCAGCTCTACTCGGAGTTCCGCGAGCTCTTCCCGGACAACGCGGTCGAGTATTTCGTCTCGTACTACGACTACTACCAGCCGGAGGCGTACGTCCCGCGGACCGACACCTTCATCGAGAAGGACGCGGCGATCAACGAGCGGATCGAGCGGATGCGGAACGCCGCCACCGCGTCCCTGCTGTCGCGGCGGGACGTCCTGATCGTCGCCAGCGTGTCGTGCATCTACGGCCTCGGCTCCCCGCAGGCGTACGACGACATGTCGGTCGAGGTGGCGGTCGACGACGAGGTCGACCGCGACGACCTGCTGCGCTCGCTCGCCGCGATCCAGTACCAGCGGAACAACGTCGAGTTCAAGCGCGGGACGTTCCGTGTCCGCGGCGACGTGATCGAGATCTACCCCGCGTACTCCGAGGACCGGATCCTGCGGGTCGAGCTGTTCGACACGACCGTCGAACGGATCCTCGAGGTCGACCCGCTCCGCGGCGAGATCACGGAGGAGCTCGAGCGGATCAAGGTCTTCCCGGCGAGCCACTACATCACCCCCGAGGAGCGCCTCGGCCGGGCGCTCGAGGCGATCGAGAACGAGCTCGACCTCCGGCTCCTCGAGCTCCGGAAGGAACAGAAGCTGCTCGAGGCGCAGCGGCTGGAGCAGCGGACGCGCTACGACCTGGAGGTGCTGCGCGAGACCGGGATCTGCTCGGGGATCGAGAACTACTCGCGGCACCTCGACGGCCGGCGGCCGGGAGAGGCGCCGGCGACCCTCCTGAACTACTTCCCGCGCGACTTCCTGGTCGTCATCGACGAGAGCCACCAGACCGTCCCGCAGATCGGCGGGATGTACCGCGGCGACCGGGCCCGGAAGACGACGCTCGTCGAGTACGGCTTCCGCCTGCCGTCGGCGCTCGACAACCGGCCGCTCCGGTTCGAGGAGTTCGACCAGCTCGTCCACCAGGTGATCTACGTCTCGGCGACCCCCGCGACGTTCGAGCGGGAGCGGTCGGCG
>JAUIEL010000618.1 GCA_030428825.1 bacterium | reverse complement strand
CGGTGGCGTCTGACCCCACCCCACTCACGTGCAGGAGCCGGCTCTGGGTGCGATCGAAGCGCGGTGCACCCCGCCCCGGCCGCGGGACCGGAGGGCGGTCTGCCCCGGACTCTCGCGAAATGCCCTCCAAAGTCCGCACAAAGAGCTTGCCGACTCGAGAATGAGTGGGGTGGGGTCAGACGCCACCGCTTGCAAGTCGTGGGGTCTGACGCCCGTGACGGGTGCGGCGGATGTGGGTGCTCGCGGTCGCTTCAGCGCGCCCTGTCCCCGCTCTCCACGAAGACCGAGCGGTGTCCGAAGAATGTCGGGTTCGGTCCGGACTTCGGCTTGAGCGGGTGGAGGGGGATCGACGACGACTCGTCGAGCGTCAGGCCGAGGGCGAGGGGGAGATCGACGTTCTTCTCGAACCGGACGAGGGCCCGGACGCGGCCGTGCTTCTCCTCCGGCGCGGTCTCCTCGTAGCGGACGTCGAGCCCGGCGTCGCGGCGCTCGGCGAGGAGCGTCTCGACGTCGACCCGCGCGCCGTCCCGGTAGACGACGAAGCGCGGGGTCGGGACGCGCAGGAAGTCCGGGGCGGCCGGGGCGCGGGTGTCGAGGTGGAGCAGCGCTCGGCCGCCGGGACGGAGGACGCGCCAGGTCTCCTCGAGGAGCCGGTCCTTCCGTCGGACGTACGGGATCGCGACCTGGCTGACGACGAGGTCGACCGACGCGTCGTCGAACCGGAGCTCCTCGGCGTCGTGGAACCACGCGTGCGGCAGCTCGATGCTCTCCAGCTGGTCCCGAGTGAAGACGCCGTACCGGAGCGCCGCGTCGCGGAACGAGTCGCGGCCGGTCATCGCCGGCCAGGGGCGGAGGTTGATCCCGTGCGCCTCGAGCCTCGGGAAGCGCTTCAGGAGGTCGAGGAGGAGCTTCCCCTCACCGCAGCCGATCTCGACGACCCGCACCGGGTCGCCCGTCGCGTCGCGGAGCGTCTCCTCGACCAGCCCCGGCGGGAAGAGCCGTTCGAACTCGGCGAGACCCCGCCGGCGGGAGAACGTGCCGGCCTTCTTGCCGGCGCCCCACCCGCGGGGACGGTCGAGGCCGAACAGGCGGCGGAGCTTCATCGCGTCCTCCACCGGGGATTGCGACGCGGGTCGCCGGCGACGACCTCCCCGGGCGAAGGGCGTGTCGGGTCGTCCAGCAGGACCGAGCCTCGCACGAAGACCCACGGTCCGCCCGGGCCCTGCCCGGCGGAGTCGTCTCGTGCCTCGTCGAACACGATCCTGCTGCCGAACCGGCGCAGCTCGTTCACCGTCGCGATCACCGTCCCCGCGCGGGCCCGGCCGCCGATCCCGAGGAGCACGTTCGGATGCGGTCGTCCGCCCCGACCTCCGAGTGCGGTGAAGATCCCGACCGGCTCCTCGAACGCCCCGCCGGGGCGGATCGGGCCGGTCCCGACCGTGATCACGAGCGGCTCGGACCACGGACGCTTCTCCTCGATCGACCGCACCATCGCCTCCTCCATCGCCTCGTCCCTCGGCACTTCCGTCGCGTCGACCTCGCCCGACGCCCCCCGCCCGTGGAACGGCAGCACGCCGACCGCCCCGTCGGCGCCGCGAGCCGCGCACCAGCCGCGGTCGACGCGGAGGTCACCCTGCCGGCCCCGTTCGAACACGCGCGCCACGGCCGACCACGGCGCGCGCTCGTCGGCGGCGACGACGACGTGGCGCGTCGACCAGGCGTCACCGGACCAGGCCGGACCTCCCCACGGCGCCGGAGCGGCCGTCCACTCCCGCAGCCGCCGCTCGACGGTCTCGAACCCGACCGCCTCGCCGTCGAGCACGTACCCGCCGTCCGACGTCACGCCGAGGACCAGCGCCTTCTGGAACACCCCCTCCTCCGGCGGCAGCGCGAGGTCGGCCCGCGGCACCTCGATCCCCGCCGGGACGAGGTCGTCGAGCGGGACGCCCGCCTCCTCGACGCCGAGCGAACGACGGGTCTCCGCCAGGCGCGCGATCAGGTCGTCGCGGATCGCCGCGTGCTCGGGGGCGTCATGCAGGCTCCGGAGCTCGTGCGGGTCGGTCACGAGGTCGAACAGCTCCCACTCGTCGAGCCCGTCGTACCGGATCAGCTTCCAGCGGTCGGTCCGGAGCCCGTGGTGACGGTGGACGTTGTGCGCCTTCCCCGCCCCCTCGAAGTACTGGGAGTAGATCGCGTCGCGCCAGTCCGCCGGCGACTCCCCCCGCAGGAACGGGACGAGGCTGCGTCCCTGCATCCGCGCGGGGATCGTGACGCCCGCGAGGTCGAGGAACGTCGGCGCGAGGTCGACGTTCGACACGAGCGCGTCGACGACCCTCCCCGTCGTCCCCCCGCCGGGCCCGCGGACGAGGAGCGGCGTCCGGAGCGACTCCTCGTAGAGCCAGCGCTTGTCGTACCAGCCGTGCTCGCCGAGGAAGAACCCCTGGTCGGACGAGTAGACGACCGCCGTCCGCTCCGCGAGCGCGACGCCGTCCGGTCCCCGCGGCACGTCGAGCGCGTCGAGCACGCGGCCGACCCCGTCGTCGACCGACGCGATGCACGCGAGGTAGTCGTGGAGATACCGCCGGTACTTCCACCGCACGAGGTCGTCCCCCGTCGGCGCGGCGGCGCGGAACGCGGCGTTCAGCGGGTCGTACGTCGCGTGCCAGCGCGCCCGCTGCTCGTCGTCCATGCGGCCGTACGTCCACGCCCGCCCCCACGCCTCGACGTCCGGGTCGTCCGGCCAGAGCTTCAGGTCGTACCCGTCGATCAGATGGCGCGAGATCGTCATCTCCTGAAGCCTCGCCGCGGTCCCTCGGCCGGCGTGGTCGTCGAACAGCGTCGGCGGCTCGGCGAAGTCGACGCCGTCGTACGTCGACAGGTGGTCGGGGCCCGGGAGCCACGCCCGGTGCGGCGCCTTGTGCCAGACGAGGAGGAGGAACGGCCGCGTCGGGTCGCGCTCCTCTTCCAGCCAGCGGAGCGCGGCGTCGGTGATCAGGTCGGTCACGTAGCCGTGTCGTCGTTCGGTCCCCCGGGCGGTCCGAAAGTCCGGGTTGTAGTACGCCCCCTGCCCCGGGAGGATCTCCCAGTGGTCGAACCCGACCGGGTCGGACTTCAGGTGCCACTTCCCGATCAGCGCGGTCTGGTACCCCGCGTCCCGGAGGAGCGCGGGCAGCGTCGGCTGCGTGCCGTCGAACCGCTCCGCGTTCGACACGACGCCGTTCACGTGGCTGTACGTGCCGGTCAGGATCGTCGCCCGCGCCGGCGCGCAGATCGAGTTCCCGACGAAGCTGTTCCGGAACCGCACGCCCTCGGACGCGATCCGGTCGATCGACGGCGTCTCGACCAGGTCGGAGCCGCAGGCGGAGATCGCGCGCTCGGCGTGGTCGTCGCTCAGGAAGAAGACGAAGCTCGGGCGATCGTCCGCCGCCGGCGCGGCCGGGCCGACGACCGCGAGCGCCCACGCGAGCCCCGACGCCGCCGCGCGGCGCCTCACAGCTCTTCGGGGAGCCGGTCGGGGACGTCGTGCTGGCGGACGAGCACGAGGATGGCGGCGTGCGGCACGACCAGGTAGCGCCGGTCCTCGAACGTGATCTCGATCGCCGCCTTCCGGAAGAAGAGCGCGTAGTCGCCGACCTCGACCTGCATCGGGAGGAACCGCCCGCTCTCGCCCGCCGTCTTCCACGGCTCGTTCTCGACCTCGAGCGGCGGGAGCGGGTTCCCCGGCCCCTTCGCGACGACGACGCCGCCCCGGACCTCCTCCTTGTCGAGCGCGCTCGGCGGCAGGACCAGCCCGACCTTCGTCACGGACTCGCCCTCCTCGGGCTCGACGAGGACGCGATCGCCGACGACCAGGAGCTCCTTGTTGCCTCGCTTCATGCGACCCTCGCGTCCCGGAGGCGGTCCGCGGTTCGATCCGCCGTCCGGGGGCGCCGATTGTAGAGTGCGGGGATGCGCATCCCGCGTCGCTCTCTCCTCCTCGTGACCGCCCTCGCCGCGTGCGGCGACCCGGCCGCGCCGCGCGTCCCTCCGCCGCTCCCGGGACCGGGGCTGGTCGAGCCGAACGTGCGACGGGTCCTCGCGGAGGCGCGGGCGCGGGTCGTCGCCGCCCCCGACGACGTCGACGCGTGGCGGACGTTCGCCACCGCGGTCGACGCGAACGGACTGGAGGACGCGGC
>JAUIEL010000617.1 GCA_030428825.1 bacterium | reverse complement strand
CACGGCGCCACCATTCCACGCGACCGCCGGGCCGGAGTGGACGATCACGCCGTCCGCGACCCGGACGACTTCGACCGGGGTCGACGGCGCGAACGGGGCCGGCGCGTCGTGCCCGACGACCGGCTCGCGCAGGATCGCGACCTTGCGCGCGAGCGGACGGTAGCCGAGCTGATCGACGCGGACGTGCGGGGAGCCGGGCTGGGCTCCGGCGGAAGTGAGGAACAGGGACGCGGCGACGAAGGCGCGGGAGACGCGAAAGACGAGGGAGACGAGGGAGACGAGGGAGACGAGGAGCGCCGGGCGGTGAGGATCCATGGTGTCCGTTCGGGCGGGCCCGGGCAGGTCCCCTCATCCTACCGCTCCAAGTCCGCCGCCAGCCCGCGGTGGAACTCGAACATCGCCGCCTCCGAGCTCGCGTACGGCCCGGTGTCGAACGCGATCGAGCGGAGGCCCCGCTGCACCGCCTCGCAGACCGCGACGTCCTCCTGCTGGACGCGTTCGCTCTCGGCGAGCTGTCGTTCGACCTCGGCGTCGTCGACGCGGGCCGTCGGATCGATCCACCACTCCATCACGACCTCGCACGACTCCGCGTCGATCGGGAGGACGACGTCGACGTCGAGCCACGGGCCGTACCGGTTCAGCATCAGGTTCGGATGGACGAACGCGTACGTCGCCGCGGCGCCGACGCGAGGATCGCCGCCCCCCCTCGTCGACTGGATCGACAGCCGCCCGAACGACTCGACCGTGTACGCGTCGAGGTCGAGCTTCCCCGCGAGCTCGCGGTGCATGTGCGGGACGTGGTAGCCGCCGTCGAGGTAGTTGTCCGCGAACACCTTCCAGTTGCATCCGATCCGGTACGTCCGCCGTTCGACGAACGAGAGCGCGCTCAGGTCGTCGGGGGGGAGCCGGGCCGCGAGCGGGGCGAGGTCCCGGTCGAGGTCGCGCGGCTCGTCGGCGAGGGAGACGAGCACGAGCGGCCCCCAGACGCGGACGTGCATCGGCGCGAGACCGTGGGCGGCGCGGTCGAACCCGTCCACCTTCCCGAGCCGCGGCGCCCGGATCAGCCGTCCGTCGAGGCCGTACGTCCAGCCGTGGTACGGACAGACCAGCTCCTCGCAACGTCCCTCGCCGCTCGCGACCGCGGTCGCGTGGTGACGGCAGACGTTGTGGAACGCCCGCAGCGCGCCGTCGTCCCCTCGCACGACGACGTACGGCTGGTCGACGAGCACCCCCGCGACGTGGTCCCCGCTCCGGCGGAGCTGGTCGACCCGCGCGACGACGCACCAGTGGCGACGGAAGAGGCGCTCCTTCTCCCGCTCCAGCCACGCGCTCGAGGTGTACCACGCGGACGGCGGCGTCCTCGCCCGGGAGATCGGGGCCGCGGCGTCGAACCGGCGGAGGAGCGCGTCGAGGTCGTCCATGCCTCCATGTTGGGCTCTCCGCCCCCGACCGTCCAGCCGGCTCGGCGGTCGAGGACGGCGGGCGGGCGGGAACTCCTCCCCGTCGACCGAGCGGGATTCCTCGCCGTTCGAGCCGCCGGACCACCCCCCCGGGTCGCCGCCCGCCGTCCCGCGCGCGGCAGGGGATTTGCAACCGCGTCCTGGGGCTTCGTCCCCGCGAGATCCTCGATGAAGACGCGCTCCCTCTTCCGCCTCCTCCTCGCCGTCGCGGTCGTCGCCGTCGGAGCGGCCGCGGTCCGGCGCGCGCTCGCCCCCGTCCCGGTGCCGGTCCGCGTGGAGTCGGTCGAACGCGGCGTCGTCCGGTCGACGGTCACCAACACGAAGGCCGGGACCGTGAAGGCGGTCCGACGCGCGCGGCTCGCTCCGGAGGTCGGGGGCCGGGTGGTCGAGGCGCCGCACCGGGAAGGGGACACGGTCCCGGCGGGGACCCTCCTGGTCCGGTTGGACGACGGGACGCCGCGCGCGGAGCGGGTCCTGGCGGAGCGCGCCCTCGAGGTCGCCCGCGCGGACCACGCGCGCGCCTGCATCGAGGCGGAGCGGGCCCGGCGCGAGCTCTCCCGGAAGCGGCGGCTGTTCGAGGAGTCGATCGCGTCGGTCGAGGAGGTCGACGTCGCCGAGAGCGCGCACGACGTCGCGATCTCGCTCTGCGTCCTCGGGGAGGCGGAGATCGCACGGGCGGAGGCGCGCGTCGACGTCGCCCGCGCCGAGCTCGAGAAGTACCGGGTGCTCGCGCCGTTCGACGGCACGATCGCGGAGCTCGAGGCGGAGGTCGGCGAGTGGATCACGCCGTCGCCGCCGGGCGTCCCGATGCCGACGGTGATCGACTTCGTCGACCGGACGGCGAACGACGTGCACGCGCCGATGGACGAGGTCGACTCGGCGCGGCTCTCGGTCGGGATGACCGCGCTGGTGACCGTCGACTCGCACCCGAACGAGACGTTCCTCGGGCGGGTCACCCGCGTCGCCCCGTACGTCTCGGTCGTCGAGGAGCAGAACCGGACCGTGGAGATCGAGGTGGCGCTCGAGGACGAGGGGTTGGCACGGTCGCTCCTCCCGGGGACGTCCGCCGACGTCGAGGTCGTGCTGGAGGAGCGGGTCGACGCCCTCCGCATCCCCGCCCACGCGCGGCTCGAGGGCGCGGCGGTGCTGGTCCTCGCCGGCGATCGCCTCGAGCGACGCGCCGTCGAGACGGGCCTCGAGAACTGGCAGTGGATCGAGGTGACCGGCGGCCTGGTCGACGGCGAGCGCGTGGTCGTCTCCCTCGACCGGGAGGGCGTGGAGGAGGGCGCCCTCGCGCGCGCGGAGGCGGAGGCGGCGTCGGCCTCGGGGAGCGCGCCGTGATCGAGCTGGCGCACGTCACCCGCGCCTACCGGCTCGGCCCGAACGAGGTCCGCGCGCTCGACGACGTGACCGAGACGATCGACCGCGGCGAGCACGTCGCGATCATGGGGCCGTCCGGCTCGGGGAAGACGACGCTCCTGAACGTGCTCGGATGCCTCGACGCGCCGACCTCCGGCTCGTACCGGCTGAACGGACGCGAGGTCGCGGAGCTCGACGAGGCGGAGCGGTCGCACGTCCGGCGCAAGGAGATCGGGTTCGTCTTCCAGACGTACCACCTCGTCCCGAGGCTCGACGCGCGCGCGAACGTCGAGCTGCCGCTCCTCCTCGACGGGCTCGCGCCGGACGATCGGGCCGCGCGCGCGACGGAGGCGCTGGAGGCGGTCGGACTCGCCGACCGGGTGACCCACCGTCCGTCCGAGCTGTCGGGCGGCGAGCGCCAGCGCGTCGCGATCGCCCGGGCCCTGATCATGGACCCGGGGCTGCTGCTCGCCGACGAGCCGACCGGGAACCTCGACTCCGCGGCCGGCGGACAGATCCTGCAGCTCATGGACGACCTCCACGCGGAGGGGAAGACGATCGTCACCGTGACCCACGACCCGACCGTGGCGCGCCACGCGGACCGGGTCCTGGTGCTGATCGACGGTCGGATCGCGCACCGCCTCCACCCCGACGACGTCGCGGGGCTCGCCGACCTGTTCGAGGTCCGGAGGGCCGGCCGATGAGGACGGCCGACGGCTTCCGGTTCGCGGCGGAGGCGCTGCTCCGGCACCGCCGCCGGACCGTCCTGTCGCTCCTCGGGGTGGCGATCGGCGTGACGGCGGTCGTCGTGCTGACCGGACTCGGCGAGGGGGCGCGCCGGTACGTCACGGGAGAGTTCCGCGCGCTCGGATCCCACCTGCTGGCGATCCTCCCCGGCCGGACGGAGACGACCGGGGGCATCCCCGGCTTCGGCGGCGTCCCGCACGACCTGACGCTCGACGACGCCGCCGCGATCGAGCGGGCGCTCCCGCGGGCGGTCCGCGTCGTCCCGATCGCCGTCGGCACGGAGACCGTCCGCTCGCCGGCCCGCAGCCGATCGACGCTGCTGATCGGCTCGACCGCCGGGTACGCGGACGTGCGCGACCTGTCGATCGCGAGCGGCTCGTTCCTCCCCGACGACGACCCGAAGCGCGGGGCTCCGGTCTGCGTCCTCGGCGCGAAGGTGCGACGCGAGCTGTTCGGAGCCGACGACCCGGTCGGAAAGGTCGTCCGGATCGGGAGCTGGCGGATGCGCGTGATCGGCGTGCTGGCGGAGAAGGGGGTGCAGATCGGCGTCGACCTCGACGACCTCGCCATCGTTCCGGTCGAGACGGCGATGCGGATGCTGAACCGCTCGTCGCTGTTCCGGATCCTCGTCGACCTCCCCGG
>JAUIEL010000616.1 GCA_030428825.1 bacterium | reverse complement strand
CCCCGAGGGACCGATTTGGCCGGACCGGAAGAAGTTTCCGGACGGTTTCGGCCCAGGCGCTCGTGCGCGGCCACGAATTCGTGGCGGCAGAAGGAGGCCATCAACGACAGGTCGCCGGCGAGCACGACCGCACCCAGGAGCTCCGCGAAGCGGTTCGCCGTGCCCGCCCCCTCGCAGCCCAGCAGGGCGAGGCACTCGGCCGCCGTCCCGAACCCGGTCCCGCCCCCCACCGTCCCGACCCGCCGTAGCGGTGTTCCAGGACTCGGTTTCCGTGGCATTGACGGCTCCGATCTGTACGATCCCCGGCTTGACCTGCACCAGTGGGTGGATTCGGGCCGGTCGACCGGCCCTCGGCTCGATGACTCGAATCCGTGTCCGCCCCGGTCTGACGCATACATTCGGAATGGACGTTTCGGCGGCTCGATCCCTACGGCGCGGTGATTGCCGTGCCTCGTCTCGATCGGCACACTCGACGGCCCGAAAGCCCTCTGTAGAGGTGAAGTCATGAAGTTGTCGTCCTTGTTCGCTCGCTCGTGGGCGCTGGCGATGGTCGCGTCGCTCGGCGCCTGCGTCTGCTTCGGAGACCGCGAGGCTCCGCCCCCGCCGTCGAAGCCGGCGCCGAAGAAGGTGATGGAGGATCCCTGTGATCTCCTCTACCCGACGGGCGTGTACCAGTCCTCCGTCCTCTGCCTGAACAAGGACGCGCCGGCCGAGGTCGTCGCGGGCGAGTCGTTCGAGTATCAGCTCTCGGTGAAGAACATCACCACCGACCCGATCGCCGGCGTCCACGTCGTCGACAAGATGCCGCCGGGATTCGACATGGAAGCGTCGACCCCGACCGGCACGCCGGTCGGCGGCGGAGCGATCCGCTTCGACCTCGGCACCATCTCGCCGGGTCAGACGAAGTCGATCGTGATCCGCGGCCGCGCCACGGGCACCGGCCAGCTCACGAACTGCGCGATGCTCGAGATCGACAACGAGTACTGCGTGCCGACGAACGTCGTCAACCCGAGCCTGAAGCTCGAGAAGAAGGCGCCGGCGCAGGTCCTCGCGTGCGACATGATCCCGATCTCCATCACCGTCACCAACGACGGCCAGGGGACGGCGCGCAACGTCGTGGTCACCGACAACCTGCCGGACGGCATGACCGCCAACGGCCAGTCGTCGCTGAGCTGGGACGTGGGCGACCTCGCGAGCGGTCAGTCGAAGACGGTCACCGCGAACGCGAAGGCGAGCCGCACCGGCTCGTTCAGCAACACGGCGAACGCGACGGCCGAGCCGGGCATCATGACCAGCTCGAACACGACCACGACGAACGTCGTCAAGCCGGCGCTCTCGCTGACGATGAGCTGCCCGGGCGTCCGCTACAACAACCAGAACATCGAGTTCCAGGTCGCGGTCTCGAACAACGGCAACGCCTCGTGCGAGGGGACCGTCGTCGAGGCGACGATCCCGGCCGGCACGTCGTTCGTCAGCGCGAGCGACGGCGGCTCGGGCGCCGGCAACAAGGTCCAGTGGATGGTCGGCTCGGTCGCCGCGGGCGGCTCGAAGTCGATGTCGTTCACGGTCCGGCCGAACAGCCTCGGCACGAAGACGAGCAACGCCACGGCGACGTGCGCCTGCTCGGACCCGGCGGACGCGATGTGCACCACCGACGTGAAGGGGATCCCGGCGGTCCTCCTCGAGGTGATCGACATCGAGGACCCGATCCCGGTCGGCGGGAACGAGACGTACGTGATCAAGGTCACGAACCAGGGCTCGGTCGAGGACACGAACATCCGCATCGTCGCGGAGCTCGAGTCCGAGATGGAGTACGTCAGCTCGTCCGGCGCGACGACCGGCACCCACAGCGGCGGGACGGTGACGTTCGCTCCGCTGCCGAGCCTCGGCGCCAAGGCGAGCACCGAGTGGCGGGTCGTCGTGAAGGCGGTCGGCGCGGGTGACGTCCGGTTCAAGGTCATCATGAACACGGACGAGCTCAGCCGCCCGGTCGAGGAGACCGAGGCGACGAACTTCTACAACTGAGAGTTCGTCGACGAGAAGACGGGCGCGCCGGAGTCCCTCCGGCGCGCCCGTCCTCTTTGCACACGGGTCGCACCGATCCGCCGGCACGCGGGCCCGTCCGGGAGGTCCCCGCGGCGTCGGCCCCCTCCGCCGCCCTCGCTCAGCGCCCGCGCCTCGTCGCGCCGGCCGCCGCCACCTCGACGAGCCACGGCGACAGGACCGTCGACGCCGCGCCGAACACCGCCACCACCGGGAGGTTCGCCACGGCGATCAGCAGCGCCGCCACCCCGGCCCCGATCGTCACCGGCCCCACCAGGTCCGGACCGCCCCGGGCCCGGGCCCGCGCCGCCCCGGCGAGCGGGAGGAGCATCGACGCGGCGATCGCCGCCGGTCCCCAGGCGCGGAACGACGTCGTGCCCTCCACGTCGATGTCGTGCAGGCCGACGAACCCCGCCGCCCAGAGGCAGCCGACGGCGACGGTGACCGCCGCCGCCCCCGCGATCCGCGGGTCGCGGAACGGCACGCCGACCGCGAGCCCCGTCACGCCGGCGACGAGGACCAGGTCGACGCCCGCCCTCGCCGGCCACGACACGCGCGAGGCGAGCGCGAGCGCGACGGCGCTGATCGCCCCGCCGACGAAGAGGGAGGCGAGCGAGCCGCGCGTCACGCCGTCGGCTCGCGGCGGAGGACGCGCCAGGTCACGAACGCGAGGAGGAGCCCCGCCGCGCCGACGAGCGGGAGGAACGGGACCGGCGCGACGAAGCCGCGGTCGATGAGCAGGTAGCAGCCGAAGGCGAGCCCGAGGAGGCCGGAGTGCGAGAACCGGCGATGGTTCCGCCACGGTCCGAGCAGGAGGAGCAGCGCCACGGCGAGCATGTACGCCGCCACGTCGACCACCGGACCGTCGTCGCGGGCGGCGTTCCCGTACAGTCCGACGAGCAGGTGGAACGGGGCGATCAGCTCGAGCACCCGCGCCCCGCGGCGGAGGTCGAGGCTCCTCGCGCGCTCGAGGAGCGCCATCACGCCGAGGAAGACGGCGCCGTTCAGCGCGAACGAGTACCCCTCGTGCCGGCTCTCGCCGACGTCTCCGAACCAGCCGAGCATCGCCGTCGTCGGACCGTGCTCGGCGACGACGTCGAGCGCGAGGACGAACGTGACGAGCGCGACGAGATGGAACGGCAGGCCCCACCGCACGCGCCCCGCCGCCTCGGACGCGAGCCCCGGGAGGACGAGCAGGACGAGCGGGAGGGCGTGGAGCGCCCGGACCTCCGGCTCCTCGCCGAGCCATCCGTGCGCGATCCGCCACGAGAGCCAGGAGAGCGCCGCGAGCGAGGCCGTCGTCCAGGCGAGCGCCGCCGGACGGAGCCGGAGGAGCGCCGCCGCGGAGAGGACCGCCGCGCCCGCCACCGCGACGAAGACCTGGTCGTTCGAGTACGGCGGGCCGAGGAGCTGCTCGACCGCCTCCGGCCGCTCCGCGAGGAGGCCGCGCTCCGCCAGCACCGCGAGGAGCGCGGGAGCGGCCACGAGGACCGCGCCCGCGAGGAAGACCGCCGCCGTGGCGAGCTGCCGGCGGACGTGGAGCGCGACCCCGGCCGCCAACAGCGCCGCGAAGCCGCCCGCCGGGAGCAGCCAGCGCGCCCGCGACGGGAGCTCGTCCCGGCCGAGCCAGACGAGGAGCGCGACCGCCACCACCACCAGCCAGACGCCGATGTGGAGGGCGGTCTGCGGCAACGAGAGTCGCCGGGCGTCGAGGATCCAGTGGTCCTCGTCGGCCAGGATGCGGCGCAGGACGCTCCGTACGCGGTCGGCCTCGACGGGCGAGACCATCGCCTGTTCCTCCCACGCGTCGAGCTCGCCGAGCTGGCGCGCCACTCCGTGCCGCAGGATGTCGCCGTACAGCGCCGGCCGGAGACGGACGGTGTCGCCGCGTCCGAACCGGACCAGCTCCTCGGCGACGTCGGCCGCCGTCGGCCGGGCCCTCGGGTCCTTCGCGAGGCAGGCGAGCACGATCGCCTGCAGCCCGTCCGGCAGCTCCGGCTCGTGGAGACGCGGGAACGGCGGCTCGTGCTCGAGCACCGCCCGGAGCACGTCGTCGGCCGTCGCCCCCTCGAACGGCGCCCGCCCGGTCAGGACCCGGTACGCGACCGCGCCGAACGAGAAGACGTCGGACGGCGGCGCCGCCGGCTCTCCGCGGACCTGCTCCGGC
>JAUIEL010000615.1 GCA_030428825.1 bacterium | reverse complement strand
TTCCGGCTCGTGCCGAGGGCGTCCCGCAGCTCGGGGATGTCGAGCTCGCCGTGGCGCTCGCAGTTCGCCTCCACCTCGCCCCGCGCGCGGTCCAGCGCGCCCGCGTCGAAGACGAGCCCGCCGCCGACGTGCACCAGCTCGCCGCGGTCGATCAGGAGCTCGATCAGCGCCTCGGCGTCGCCCGGCAGCTCGGCGCGCTCCGGCGGCTGGAAGGCGGCGTCGCGGAAGCGCGCGCGCAGCTCCTCGAGGCGCGCCGCCTCGGCGGGATCGAGCGCCGGCTCGTGGCCGACGAGCTCGACGCGGCCGCCGGCCTCCTGGCGCACCAGGTCGCGGCGCGCCGCCTCCTCGAGCACCAGGTCGAACAGCTTGCCGTCCAGGCCGGTCGCGCTGCGCAGCTCGCGCACGTCCATGCGCGCGCGCCGCGGGTGCTCGGCGAACCAGGCGTGCGCCGTCGTGCGCAGGCGGTCGACGGCCTCTTCGAGCGCGGCGCGGTGGATCCACTTGCCGGGCTCCGGCTCGGCGACGAGGTCGGCCTCGGCGAGCGCCGCGAGCTCGTCGCGCACCTCCTCGCGCGGGCGCTTCACGAGCCGCGCCAGGTCCTCGATCGGCACCAGCGCGACGCCCGCGCGCGACAGGCCGACGTCGAGCAGGTCGCGCACCGACCGCAGGCTCTGCTCCTGCTTCGCCAGCTCCGGCTCGTTCACGCGCTCCGCCGTCAGCTACCGCGCCGGCGCGCGGACCCGGATGGCCGCGGTCTTCTCGGCGGTCTGGACCGCGCTCACCGTCGTCCTGCTCGCGCCGTTCGCGAACCAGATCCCGAAGGCGGCGCTCGCCGGGCTGCTGCTCGTCGTCGCCTGGGGGATGGTCGAGAAGAACCGGCTCTCGGTCACCTGGAAGTCCGGGACGTCGTCGCGGGTGGTCCTGTTCGGCACCCTCGCGGCGACCCTCGTCCTCCCGCTCCAGTACGCGATCTTCGTCGGGGTCGTCCTCTCGGTCATCGTCCTCCTCCGCCTGACCAGCCGGATCGACCTGACGCAGCTCGTCCCCCACCCGGAGTCCGGCTTCGAGGAGATCCCGTTCAACCGCGCGGCCTCCTCCCCGGTCGTCACCATCAACCTCGAAGGGGACCTCTACTTCGCGGCGGCCGACGACCTCGACTACGAGCTCCTGCGGTGCATCGACGACGCGACGCGGGTGGTCGTCCTCCGGATGAAGCGGCTGCGCGCGGCCGGGAGCACCGCGATGGCGATGCTCGACCACTACCACGCGCTCCTCGAGAGCCGCGGCATCCGGCTCGTCGTCTGCGGCGTGGAGGAGGAGCTGCTCCGGCTGATGACCGTCTCGGGGCTCCGCGATCGGATCGGCGTGCGCAGCATCTTCCGCGCCGACAACCACCTCATGCAGTCGACCGAGCTCGCCTGCGCGCGGGCGTGGAGCATCGTCGAGACCGAGCGCCGCCGCCGCGGCGACCCGACCGTGGTCGGCCTGCGGGCGGTCGGGACCGGCCCGGTCGCCAGCTCGCTGATGTCGAGGCAGTGCATCCGGTTCGGCCACCGGCACCCGCTGCGGGAGGCGCTCTGGCTCATGTCGGAGATGCTGAAGGAGTCGACCAGCCCGGCCCCCCTCCCCCTCTTCCTTCAGGACCGCGACGGTCGGCTGTTCGGCGAGCTGTCGGTCTGGCGCATCCTCGCCGGCGCCACCACCGGCGGGACCCCGCTCGCCTCGCTCGACGAGCCGGGCCTCCGGAGCCTGATGCGAGATCGGTTCGAGGTCCCGATCGAGGGGCTCGCGCGGACCGACCTCCCCCACCTCGACCCCGAGTCGGGCCTCGACGAGCTGGTCCGGGCGGCGGCGGCGTCCTCCCTTCCGGCCCTCCCGATCCGCGACGTCGACGGGCGTCTGGTCGGACTGCTCGACGCGGTCGACATCCTCCGGGGAGTGGCGAGGGAGTGGTCGCTCCCGTCCGAGGTCCCCGCTCCTCCCGCGGACGACGAGGGGTCGAGGCTGCACCTCGACGCCGACCGGCCGGTCGGAGAGGCGATCTCCCGGTTCCTGATCCGCCCGGACGACCAGGCCCCCCGGACGATCGTGCTGACCGAGGACGGGGACCGGTTCGTCGGACTCCTGACCCCCGCCGCCCTGCTGCGGGGGATCGAACGGACCGCGCCGGGCGCCCCGGTGAACGCGCGGCGCGACGCGTTCCTCGCCCGGACCGCGCGGGAGCTGCGCCTCGCGGACGTCCGCCCCGCCGTCCCCGGCGAGCGGCTCCCGCGCTGGATCGAGCTGTTGACCGAGCAGGGGCTGGAGGCGGTTCCGCTGGTCCAGGAGGGGCGCGCCGTCGGGCTCGTCACCGTCGTCGACGTCTTCCGGACCGCCGCGGACCTCGCCCTCACCCCCGAGGACCGCGGGATCCGGCTCGAGTCGACCTGACGCCGGGGGACGGCCGGCCGACTCGAACCGCGGACCGGATCACGGACAGGTGAACGACGTCGAGATCGGGTTGCCGACGTCGAGGCTCGGGTCGTACGTCCAGCCCATCCGGGTCACGTCGTCGACGGTGAACGTGAAGGTCGGGTTCGGCGTGACGCTCAGGTCCGCCCACGGCGAGAGGAACCCGACGCGGTAGACGTTGCCGCCGACGTGCGACGTCTGCCCGAACATCTTCGTCTTCGTCACCGCGCCCGAGAACGACCCCTCGACCACCGCGCCGTCGACCGTCAGCGGCACGCCGCTCGGCGTCGAGACGAAGACGTCCGCGATCACGCGCACCTTCGAGTTCGCCGCGTCGCACTCCTTCGTCAGCTGGAGCAGCCCGACGAACATCACCGGGAGGCCGGTCGCCGGGTTCGTCGACCGGGTCACCGCGGCGACCCCCGGACCGGCGCAGCCGAGCGCGGAGACCCGGTAGTCGTACGTCACGCCGGGGCGGAGGCCGCCGTCCCGGTGGATCGTCGCGTCCGGGCCGAGGGTCGCCACGGTCGCGAACGGCCCTCCCCCCGAACGTCGTTCGATCGCGTAGCCGGTCTCGTCGACCGCGGCGTCGGTCCAGGCGAGCTCGATCTCGTACAGGCCGCGCGGCGTGGCGGTCAGGCCGGTCGGTGCGGCCGGGAGCGGGTCGGAGCACGTGCAGTCGGTCGGGTCGGCGGGGTCGGTGCCGCCGTTCCGCTCGTCCCCGTCGAGGCAGCCGTCTCCGTCGCGGTCGATGCCGATCCGCCGCTCCGTCCCGGCCGGGACGAGCGTGAAGGTGCACTCGTTCCCGGGGCCGATCACCGTCACGAGCTGGGCCGAGCTCAGGACGACCGGCGCGACGTCGAGCGCCCACTGCTGGGCGCCGAGGTACTGCACTCCGTACGGCGCGCCGTTGAAGACGCCCTTCCCGACCAGGCCGACCCGCCCCGTGTCGGCCTCCGCCATGAAGTCGAGGATCCGCTGGACGTCCGCCGGCGGCGCGGCGCCGAGGACGGTGGCGAACGTCACCTGCCGGCCGACGCCCGCGTGCGTGTCCTTCGACTCCGGCCCCGGCGGATCGAGGAGCGTCGTTCCGCCGGACCCCGGCAGCTCGGAGCCCGGGAACGCGAGCATCAGGGCGACCATGTCCGCGAGCTGCTGGTCGCTCTGGAAGTTGAACGCGTCCTCGGTCAGGAACCGCGTCAGCGAGTCGACGGAGCCGTCGTGCACGTAGCCGAACCCCGCGTTGCTCTCGAGCTGCGTCAGGTGGAAGCCCGCCTTGTCGTCGAGGTTCCGGAGCTGCGGAACGGTGAGCGTGACGTTCGACTGACCGTCCCCGGAGTTCAGGAACGAGTGCGCCTCTCCGAGCGGTCCGAGCGGGACCTCCTCGTAGGTCGCGCCGTTCCAGCGCATGTCGCCCCCCTTCCCGGTCGGCAGCGTGTGGCAGTTCACGCACGCGAACGCGCCGTCGAGCCCCTGCTTCGAGTAGTCGGCGAGCCCGTTCGTCGCGTCGCCGGCCGGCAGCTTCGCGCCCTCGGGGAGGGTGAAGAGGCCGGGCGCCAGGTGCTCGAGGGTCACGACCGACGTCGGGAGCGAGTTGTCGAGGTTCCGGTACGGGCTCGGCGGGTAGTGGATCGTGGCGAGGAACGCCTCGAACTCCCGCATCGCCTCGGCGGTCGGCATGGGCGTGCTGGAGCGTGGCGGCAACGCCTTCGATGCGGCAGCGGCGATGGGCTTTGTCCTGCAAGTGGTCGAGCCGCATCTGA
>JAUIEL010000614.1 GCA_030428825.1 bacterium | reverse complement strand
TTCAAGACCGAGGCCGGCGCGGAGATGGCGGACCTCGCCGGGGACGCGGCGGCGGCCGAGCGGTGGCGGGCGCGGGCCGCGGCGACGAGGGCGACGCTCGACGCGGAGGCGTGGCGCGGCGACCACTACGCGGTCGGCATCGACGCGGCGTCGGCGGGGCTCGTCGACCCGTGGGCGAAGCGGACGCTCGCCGAGCCGGTCGTCGACGGCGTCGACTCGGCGCACTCGTACACGGGGGTCGGCCTCGCGTACCTCCTGCGCGCGGGGCTCCCGCTCCCGGTCGACGAGGCGCGGGTCCGGCGGGACCTCCGCGTCGCGGCCGAGCGGTGCGAGCGTCGGTTCGGCTACGCCCACGCCGAGCACGAGGAGAACGTCTGGATCTCGCAGAACCTCTTCCGCGACGCGGTCGCGGTCTCCCTCGGCGACGACGTGCTCGACCGGGTCGCGCGGTACGCGGCGCTGCAGGAGGTCCGCGCGCGGGCGCCGGACGTGCCGAACTGGGCGGGGTTCTGCGACTCGCCGTACAACCGTCACCTCTCGTACTACCCGCGCGGGGTCGCGCTCCTCGCGCTCGTCGACGCCGCGGGCGGCGTCGCCCTCGACCGGCGGAACGGGACGCTCCTCCTCCGGCCGATCCGCGCGCCGCTCCGCGTGCCGATCGCGGCGCTCGCGGACTGGACCGCGAACCGGGTGCCGTGGCTCGAGGTCGAGGTCGGCGAGGACGGCGCGCCCGAGGCGCGGGTGACGGCGCCGGAGCTCCTGTCCGACCTCGACGTGACGATCGATCTCTCGCGCGTCGGCGGGGGCGTGAGGAAGCTCTGAGGAGAGCGACGTGGCCAGACCGCGGGTCGTGATCGTCGGTGGCGGGTTCGGCGGGCTGTACGCCGCGCGCGGTTTGAAGCGCGTCGACGTCGACGTGACGATCGTCGACCGTCGAAACCACCACCTCTTCCAGCCGCTCCTCTACCAGGTGGCGACCGCGGCGCTCGCGGGGCCGGACATCGCGGCGCCGATCCGGAAGATCCTCCGCCACCAGGAGAACGTCCGGGTCCTGCTCGGGGAGGCGACGGAGGTCGACACGGCGGCGCGGGAGCTCGTGCTCGCGGACGGCCGGGTCGGGTACGACCACCTCGTGCTGGCGGTCGGCGCCGTCGACCACTACTTCGGGAACGACGGCTGGGCGGAGCACGCGCCGGGACTGAAGTCGCTGGGCGACGCCCTGGAGATCCGGCGGCGGATCCTCCTCGCCTACGAGCGCGCCGAACGGGAACCGGACGTCGCGCGTCGTCGCGAACACCTGACGTTCGTGGTCGTCGGCGGCGGGCCGACCGGCGTCGAGCTCGCCGGGTCGCTCGCGGAGATCGCGCGCCACACGCTCGCCCGGAACTTCCGCGCGTTCGACCCGAGGGAGACGCGCGTCCTCCTCGTCGAGGGGGAGGACCGCGTGCTGCCGGCGTACCCGCCCGAGCTCTCGGCGAAGGCCGCCGCCCAGCTCGAGCGGCTCGGCGTCACGCTCTGGACGTCGACGAGGGTGACCGGCATCGACGCGGGCGGCGTCGACCTCGGCGACGAGCGGATCGTCTCCCGGACCGTCCTCTGGGCGGCGGGGATCCGGGCCCACCCGTTGGTCGGGACGCTCGGCGCGCCGTGCGATCGCTCGGGGAGGGTCCTCGTCGAACCGGACCTCTCGGCGCCCGACCACCCCGAGATCCGGGTGATCGGCGACGCGGCGGCGGTCCGGGGCGAGGAGGGCGACGTCCCCGGGGTCGCGCCGGCCGCGATCCAGATGGGGCGGTACGCGGCGGCGGCGATCGAGGCCGCCGTGCGAGGCGAGACGCCCGAGCCGTTCCGCTACGTCGACAAGGGGATGATGGCGACCATCGGCCGCCGCGCCGCCGTGGCCCGGGTCGGCCGGTGGAAGCTGTCGGGGATCGTCGCCTGGTGGATGTGGCTGCTGGTCCACATCATCTTCCTGGTCGGCTTCCGGAACCGCCTCGCCGTGATGATCGAGTGGGCGTTCTGGTACCTGACGTATCAACGCAGCGCGAGGGTCATCGTCACGGACGCGGAGCGGGCGTAGTCGGGAACGCGTTCGGAAACGTCTCCGCCTTCGCGACGGCGGGGGCGGGGGAAGGCGGAGACGACCCATGGATGTCACCTCTCGAGGCCCGCCACCGATGAGTCCTGCTCCGCGTCAGCGGCCTCTCTCCTGCGCTCGTTGCTCTCCCCTGCTCTCTCCTGCTTCCGCTCCCCACCACACCTCCGCCAGGCGCAGCGCCAGCCGCGGGACGCTCTCCGCTCCGGAGACGTTCGTGGCGACGGCGACGGCGATCCGGTGCTCCGGGACGAGGAGGAGGGTGGTGGTGGCGCCGGCGACCTGGCCGCCGACCGTCTCGACGCCGAGGCTCCCCTTCACGACGACTCCCTTCAGGCCGTGGCCGACGATCCGGACGAGGTCGCCGTTCTCGCCGAGCGGGACGTCGCGGATCGCCCAGCCGAGACCTTGGCCGGTCGCCGTGCCGTCCTCGAGGGTCACCGGCGTCCAGAGTCGCTCGACGGTCGCGGGTTCGAGCAGCGTCCCGTCGATCGTCGCGGCGCCGAAGCGGACGAGATCGGTCGGGGTCGACACGAAGCCGATCGCCGCGAGGTGGCACGACGGGTAGATCGGCGGCGCGTCGTGGACGCCGAGCCGCGGTTCGAGCATCAGCCGGGGGTAGTAGGGGCGGGCGTCGGCGGCGCCGGTGCGCGTGTCCACGTCGGGGACCGTGTCGTTCAGCCCGAGCGGCGCCAGGAGTTCTCGCCGCACGAACTCGACGAACGGCTCCTCCGCCGCCGCCGCGACGACCGCGCCGGCGAGCGAGAGCCCGAACGTCGAGTAGCGGCGCTCCGTCCCCGGGCGGGCTCGGAGCGGCTCGGCGGCGAACCGCGCCAGCCGCTCGGCGTCGTTCGCGCAGGGCGGGCCGACGAAGATCCCGCCCTCGCCGCGGTACGGGCGGAGGCCGGCGGTGTGCGACAGGAGGTCGCGCGTACGGATCGGCCACGCCTTCTCGGGGAAGTCCGGCCGGTACCGTCGCACCGGCGCGTCCAGGTCGAGGCGACCCCGCTCGACCAGCCGGCCGACGGCCGCCGCGGTCAACGCCTCGGTCACGCCGCCGATCCGGAGCCGCGTCGATGGAGTCATCGGCGCGCGGCTCTCCAGGTCCGCGTACCGGAACCCCTCCGCCCAGACGACGTCGCCGTCGACCGCCACCGCCAGCGAGAGGCCCGGGAGCTTCTCGCCCGCCAGAACCTCCCGGGCCGCCCGGCGCCCCTCCTCCACCGCCGCGAGGAACTCGCCAGCCGGCGGCGCGAGCACCTGCGACGGGATCGCGGCCGGATCGAGATCCGGCGGCATCGTCTCCACGACCCAGACCACGACCGACCCGGCGAGGATCGCGAGGACTCCGAGCACGACGACCGGCCAGGGAGGGTGGCGGGACTCCATCCCGGGACGATCGCACACTCCACTTTGTCATGTCAAGTGTGCTGCGAGCGATGATCAGGCTTCGAGAACAGAAACCAAGTCATCATGCTCTGTTGTGCAAAGCTCGAGAAACCGAGCGGTGCTGTCGGACACCACCGCGGACATCGGTCCTCCGCGTCAGCGCCCTCTCGTTGCTCTCCCCTGCTCTCCTTGCTCTCGTTGCTCCCCCTCCCCCATCCACCCCTTCGACCAGTACCGGTCCCACGAGTCCGCCAGCACCGCGACCACCGGGCCGGCGAGGGTCGGGTCGCCCGCGACGCGGAGGGCGGCGACGACCGCGGCGCCGGACGAGCCGCCGCAGAGGAGGCCCTCCTCGCGGACGAGGCGGCGGGTCATCGCGAACGCCTCGTCGTCGGTGACGCGTTCGACGGCGTCGACGACGGCGGGGTCCATGATCTCGGGGATCTCGCTGCCGCCCATCCCCTCGAGGCCGTACTTCGCGTCGGGGGTGGGGGAGCCGGTGGTGACGAGGCCGGCGAGCTTCGAGCCGACGGGATCGGCGAGGACGACGCGGGCGTCCGGCTGGACGCGCTTCAGGACGCGGCCGACGCCGGTGATCGTGCCGCCGGTCCCGGCGCCCGTCACGAAGGCGCCGATCGGCCCGCCGACGTCGGTGAGGAGTTCGTTCGCGGTCGTCTCGACGTGGGCGGCGACGTTGGCGGGGTTCCGGAACTGATCGGCGAGGAACCAGCCGTTCTCCTCCGCGAGGCGCC